>PGXU01000116.1 GCA_002839335.1 Spirochaetae bacterium HGW-Spirochaetae-4 | reverse complement strand
TATAATGCCTTGTAAATATTGTAACCTTGCATATAGGACTCATATCCAGGAGACAAGGTGGGTTGGTACGTTTTTCCATCGGGTTTGAGAAACGGGATGGATGGGTCGAGGGGGCTGCTGAACAATCCGGCGGCGATACCTCCCATCAAAGCAGCACCATAGGCCGATGCATCGGCAAAACTCGTGGTTGCATAGTTCACTTGCAATACATCGGCTTTCATTTGACACCAACGGGTGCTTTTTGTACCGTTACCCACCGCGATTATGGAATCGATGGAAATTCCCAAATGTTGTTCACCGATATCACGGATTTGTCGTAACGAAAACGCTCCGGCTTCAAAAACCGATTCCAATAAATCCAATCGTGAAGTCTCCAACGTCATCCCATACCAAACTGCCTTGGCGTGTGGGTTCCATACTGGGCATCGTTCACCAGCCAAGTAGGGAAGGAATACCACACCATGGGCTCCAGGCTTAGCATGCGTGACTTCTTCATCCAAGATTGAATAATCGTGGAATTCAGTCAGCACATTTTTTCGTAACCAATCGATAGCTCCACCCATCATGGAATTTGCACCATGGGAAACCCACAATCCAGGAATCACATGGCAACGGTTCATGAACAACGGATTGAATTTGGGTTTGTCCAAAACGAAGGTGAGGACACCTGAAGTTCCTGCGGATTCGAATGCTTGATGGGAATCGGTGAAACCGATCGCGAATGCAGCTGCAGCGGTATCTCCCGATCCAATCGCGACAGGAGTTCCTGGTACTACATGCAGCGTGTCGGCCATCAGTCGGGTGACACCACCAATGCAGGTTGATGGTTGAACAACATCCAACAATTTTCCACGTGGGATACCTGCGACGTGCAGAAGGTCGTCATCCCAGTCCTCAGGATTCGCGAGTCGAAAAATACCTGAGTAGGAGGCTTGAGTGGTATCTATGGCTGAATTTCCTGTAAGTTTCGCAGCGATAAAGCTGTTGAGCATGCCAATATGACTAGTTTTCCGCCATCGCTCGATTTCATGGTTGCGAATCCACATCATGGTTGATGCACTGCACGTCGACACCGAGCAGCGATTTCCAACCAAATTCTCATAGGCTTCCGCACTGGCAAAGGATGAGGCATACTCCTGGGCTTCGTTGGCTGCCCGATTATCCAAATATGTGATTCCTTTGCCCAAGGGATTGTAATCACTGTCCATCATGACAATTGTTGGGCACGTAGTCGACAAACCAATCCCGATTACCGTAATCGCAGGATTGGTTGTTATCCTTTTGACGCAATCCTGGATTAGAGTCCAATAATGCAAGACGTCGATCTCAGCATATCCTGGTTTGTCTGAAACTATTGAGATGCATGATTGTTCTTTTTGGATCAATGCACCATCAGGAGTGAAAGCACAAACCTTCACCCCGCTGGTACCAGCATCGATACCGAGAAGCACAGGCTGCTGTTTCATGGAACAAGGACCACCTTGATAGCATCCCCCGATTCTGCTTTGGCAAAAGCCTCTGAGATTTCTGCAAGGCCATATGTATCGGTAACCAGTTTGCCGACATCGACCGATCCACTTGCAATAAGATTTACAGCAGTTTTCATATCCCTTCGTTGGAGGGCACTCGCTCCAACAACGAGCAACTCGTTGTAATGGATAAGATTTACATCAATCGAGGGTTTGTCTCCAGTGGAGAATCCCGCAAACATGCTGATCCGACCACCTTTCCTGGCAATCAGCAAAGCGTCGTTAACAATCTTGGGGTTGCCTATCGCCAATATGACGACATCGGCACCCAATCCATTCGTAGACTTCAGGACAATATCTTGAAGTGACTCGTTGATGGGATCGATCACAATATCCGCACCAAAATCGGCCACCGTTCGTCTCCGCATGGTATTTGGCTCGCTCACTATGACTTTCGACGCTCCGGAGGCCTTTGCGACCATCATGTGCATGATTCCAATGGGTCCAGCTCCGATTATCACAACAGTATCACCAATACCGATATCAAGTTTGCGCTGTCCATTGATGACGCAAGAGAGTGGTTCAGCCAAGGCTCCCGCAACGAACGGAAGGGAATCGGGGAGTTTCTGGATATTGCCTTGTGAGATGAATTTTGCGGGAATCCGTACATATTCGGCAAAACATCCATCGTATTCATATCCGATAGCAACCCTATTCAAACAAACATTCTCCATCCCATTCAAGCAATAGAAACAGCCTCCACAAGGCAATACCGGATCTACACACACATGTTCCCCGACAGAAAAACCTGACACCGAAGCATCGACTTGCGCGATCTCCCCAGCAAACTCATGGCCTATCACTGAAGGGTAACGTACCCCTTTTGTTTTTTTACCACGATAAATTCGTAGATCGGTTCCACAAATGGATGCCGCCTTGACCCGGACCAGCAACTCTGAATCGGATATATTAGGGGTGTCGATTTCTGTGTAAACCAATTCGTCAACACGATTAAGTACACCTGCTTTCACTTGAGTTTCTCCTTCGTAGCTACTTTGCGTTGGCTTGATATACGGCGAGAGCGTCCTCGACAGATACATCATCGTGTATCAATGCCTTCAATGCAAGCACTACTGCTGTCGGATACGCATCCCCCCATACACTCCTTCCGAACGTAACTCCAGCCAGCCCAATATCCAGTGCTTCACGCGTCATTTTCAAATAATCGACCAACTCGTTGCCAGCAGCTCCACCAGCAAGACAAACTTTCGCTGGGCAAGATTCTATGACTCTTTGAAAAGATTCGGCCGATCCACTCCAGATTGTCTTGATGATGTCGACACCAAGCTCTGCTCCAGCCCGAACCGCGTAAGCAATCCTGTCCGCATCCGAGGAATCCTTTATCATGGAACCCTTTGGATATATGTGGGCGACCAATGGCATCCCTGCCCTGTCGGCTTCCTTGCTGATTTTTCCAAGTTGCGTCAATTGTGCAGCTTGTTCGGGTCCTCCTACAATCATGCCTACGGAAATGGCATCGGCACCTAGGGTGACGGCTTCCTCAACATCGGCAACCGGAGTGTCGTAGTACGGATGGTAGGGTATGGAATACGATGTTGATTTCATGATCAACGCGACTTTTCCTGCATATGGTTGGAACCAGTTCCTTGCAATGCCCTTCTGAATGGTGATTGCATCAGGTTTTCCGGCACAAACAAGCCTCATGACCTCACGGATATTCTCCAATCCGGGAAGTACGCCTCGGGTAATCGGGTGATCCATTGTAATTGCAAGCAATCTTCCCGATTTCTCATTCAATAACCTCGCCATCCGGATTTCTTTACCTACGCTCATAGTACTACCTCTTGTATAGTTAATATATATTTGTTGTAATTCATGGTACAACAACCATTTCTGTTTATATTTACGTGAATAGTCGAACAAAAACGAGTGATATTTGTGGAGTCATGGCAAACACACAGATGAATATGAAAATCGTTACATAGAACCGCCATGAGGCTTTCACAATATTTTCTATTGAAATATTCGCAACCAATGAAGTGGCGAAGAGACAGACACCGACAGGTGGCGTACTTAATCCGATAGCGAGTGCAGTGACCATAAAAACCACGAAATGCACAGGGTCTACACCCACCTGCACAGCTGTAGGCATGAGAACAGGGGTGAGCAAAAGGATTGCCGCTGTAATATCGAGGAACATCCCTACTATGATAAAGATAAATCCCATGAATACCATTATCAGAGCAGGGTTTTGTGAAATTCCCAACAGGAATGAACTTACTTTCATAGGCAGTTGGTCAACTGCGAAAATATAAGTTGCGATTGAAGCGGTCATGGCTACCAACAGGATTGTTCCCGAAGTGATCCCTGCTCGGATAATCATCCGGGGGAATAATTTCCATGGCATTTTCTTGTAGACGAAAGCTGAAATGGATACGGTGTATATGACCGCTAGTGCCGCAGCTTCTGTGGGAGTAACCAAACCGCTGAACATGCCAACCAAGATGATTACAGGCGAGAACAATGCCGGAATGGAATTCACGATAATACGAATTATCTCATTGAGACTTCGTCGTACAATTTTCCCATATCCATGCTTTCTTGCTATGAAATAGTTTTGGATCATGAATATGCCGGAAAGGGTGATCGCCGGGCCAAAACCACCGGCAAGACAGGCTCCAACCGACTGTCCTCCAGCGACAGCAGCTACAATCATGAGGATAGAAGGGGGAACCACAGAAGATAGTGTCGAAGTAACCATTGTCAGTGCGGCACTATAGCTTCTATCGTACCCTTCATCGGTCATAGCTTTGATCTCAAGTGGACCTAGGCTACCCACATCGGCAACCGATGAACCTGAGATTCCTCCAAATATGAAGGATGCAATGATGTTCACCATGCCGAGTCCACCACGGAATCTTCCTATGAAGGAGTTCGCGGCGTTGAATATCCTGTCCGCTACACCACCTTTTTCCATCACCGTTCCGGCAAGAATAAACAACGGCACGGCAACAAGAAGGAAACTATTCATCGATGTGTACATCAAACGGGAAATGATGGTTATGGGCAAATCGTACATTACTACGGTAATGATAGATGATAAACCGAGAGATACCGCCAACGGTATACCAAGGAAGCTTAGGAAGAAAAACAACCCGAGAAGAACCAGACTCATATCGATCCTCCTTCAAGCCGCTCCAGTGATTCGTTTTGTCCCAACATGACAATCCGTTCTCTCGTTGATTTGTCAAAAAAGGCACTTTGTATCAATCCTACCGCTGCAAGGATATCGCAGACAAAAAGGGGAAGGGATACCAGGAACATCGGTAATTCCAGAGCTGGCGACATCTCTCCACTATTGAATTGACGAAATGTCATGCCAATGTTCCAATAGGTCAACAATGCAAAGAATACAACACAGCTGGTTGCGTAGATGGAAAGATGGATCCGGCGAACAATTTTTGTTTTGGGGAGCAGCAAATAGATAACATTGACAGAAGCGTGGTCGGCATAGCGCATGCCTACCGCCATTCCGATATTGACAGTCCATAAAAACAAGTATCGGGTTAACTCTTCTGACCAAGGGACCGATTTGCTGATAATACGGCCTACCACTTGAATGATGACCACCAACAACATGCCGCTGACTGTGAGGAGCAGAATGGAATCGACAACTCTCCACAAGAAATTCCTTTTCGCCATAGCAAAATCCTTATTGTATTTGTTCCCTGCCATTCACTGGCAGGGAACCATGCTTCAAGAAACCAATTATCTGCCCAAGAATTCCAAGGATTCCTTAACAAACTCCGGTCCAACCATCGATTCGAATTTCGGATACAACTTCATTGCCTCATTTTGGAACATCTTCACTTGGTCCGCTGTGAGTCTGTTGACTTTCATCCCGTTCTTTTCGAGTTGGCTGATGATTTTCTCTTCTTCTGCAATATCGGTGGTATTCTTGTGATCGGCAGCCTCCACGGCAGCTTCCTTAAGGAGCTTTTGCGTAGCGGCATCGAATGAACTCCACACCGTATCGTTCATGAAGATACCGAATGAGTCGGCAATGTGATTGGTCAATGACA
>PGXU01000026.1 GCA_002839335.1 Spirochaetae bacterium HGW-Spirochaetae-4 | reverse complement strand
GGCCTTTCTTCACGCACAACAGGCACATGCGGCAACCCGAGGTAATCTGTACGTCGCCACCACTTTCCACGATCGCCCCGAACGGGCATAGCTTGTGCATGCCGGCCGGATCGGAAATCAGTTCGTTGTGTACCACTATGGTTTTCATCACGCCAACTCCTGCAGGAACTTTTCTTTCTGGAGATACTCGTAGAGCCGTCCGGGGATATCCACGCCGGTCCACAATGCGAAATCGGTGTTGCTTTCGGGGGGGAATATCTTGACGACTTGGGTGGGTGAGCCTTCAAGTCCGTAATGGGTCCGGTCCGTATCGGCAAGGTCGGCCAGGGTGATGCGTCCCACCTGCCGTTTCTCCGTCTGCTTCATGCGCACATACGAGGGCAATCTTGGTTGATGGATGTCCTTGTCCACCGCGATCAATGCGGGCAGTTCGACACGGACGGTCATCAGCGTGGTACCCGTATCGCTCGTCGCCGTTATCGAGGTTTCGGAGATCTCGAGCAATTGCTGTACTGCCGCGACACAGGGGATGCCGAGAAATTCGCTGACTTCCGCCCCGACCTGGCCGGTGTCCCCGTCGGTAGTCTGCTTGCCTGTGATGATCAGGTCCACCTGCCCGAGTGTCCGGATGGCCTGCGAGAGGGCATGGGAGGTGGCCAGCACATCGGAACCGGCGAAGGCCCGGTCGGTGAGCAGGTATCCTTCATCGAATCCCATGGCGAAGGCTTCGCGGACAACCGCTTCGGCTTGCGGGGGTCCCATCGTCAAGGCGATGGTCTTTCCACCGTGGGTTTGGGAAATCCGCAGGGCTGTCTCCAACGCGTACAGGTCGTAGGGGTTCATCTTCGTTTCCCCCGATTCGCGTTGTATGACGCCGGTTTTCGGGTCCAGCGCCACTTCGGATGTCAGGGGAACTTGCTTGATCAGCGCGACAATAGTCATGGGCACCTCCAAGTATCCGGTACATGCATCACGTACCAGGTTCCACTGTACGGGACGATCGGCGACCTGTCAACTGGTAATACCAGTTACTATAGTTGGAAAAGTATGCCCGGTTGTTGTTATTCTCGTTTTCCTCTGCTACAATTCCCCCAATGGAAGAGCACAAGTCGAATCCCAGTTTCAAACCCATAGCCACCCGCAAGATATACCAATATATCCTCGAGCAGTTCGTGCATCTGGTGAGTACCGGTGTCCTCAAGCCCGGCGACAAGATCCCCTCCGAACGCGAACTCGCCGAATCGTTCAAGGTTTCCCGTCCATCGGTGCGCGAGGCATTGCGAGTGTTGGAGATCATCGGCTTGATCGATATCCAACCCGGTGGCGGAGCATACCTGAAGGAGATGGAGTTGGGGCCGTTCATCTCGGTCGTTGCACCGCTCATGTTTTCCCGGGACCGGTTCGACCTCGAGCTCCTGGAGTTCCGCGAGTTGATCGAGATCCGCGCGATCGAACTGTTGCCAAACCCCTTGTCGGCCGAGGCCTTGGAACCGATGGGCCGTGCTATCGGGGAGATGCGCCGGGCTTTGCTGGACAACGATGTCGAGGCGGGGGCGCTCGCCGATATCCAGTTCCACCGTTCGTTGTTGCTCGCATCGAACAGCTTCATCCTCCAGAAGGTATTGGAGTTGGTTGTTTCGCTCTTCGAGCATGCGGTGCGCGGTGGTCGTTCGGTCGTGCTTGAGAAGCAGGAGGATGCCGCCCAGCTGCTGCATGACCACGAACGCATCTACCAGGAACTGGCGGACGGCAACACCGACCATGCCAAGAAGCTGCTCTCCTCGCACCTGGCGATGGTCAAGAACCTCGCCCGTACCTAGTACCACTTTTCAATTTTGTATACAAAAACGAAATCACGTACCCCTAAGCTGTGCTTTGGGCACGGTAATTTTGCCTAGACACTCGAATTTGTATACAAAAACGTAAACGCGTACCAGGTACCGTCAAACGACGAACAATACCTGGTGCAACACGATCACCGAAAGTACGCTCACCAGGGTTCCGACAAGGAAATATTCGCAGAACTCCGCCGATTCCGACAACTGTCGACTGCGGGCAAAGGCTTTCGCGACGATCACCCAGCCGATCGCAGCCACTTGGTTGATGACCAGCAGAATTGCCAGCACGAGCCGTTCCAGATACCCGATGGTTTTTCCGGCACCCTCGATCCCCGACAAGGGGAGGGCGGGGCGGAATCGGCTGAACAGTACCTGGAACATGACGGAAACCGGTTTCAAAATCATCAGCGCATACACCGCGATCCGGATGTGCCCTCCATAGGTGTCGACGACCGCAACCTCCATGGTGACGAACCGCGAGACCCACACCAGCATGGCCACATGCAGTCCCTGGTCCACAGCGAATACCCACTCCGGTTTGTAAGCCTTCGATGCAAACGGAAACTTGAGAGTATCGACCAGCAGGTGCGAACCGACCAGAAGCGCGAACGGAAACCAACCTGAAACCAACAGCAGCGGAAGGAATGGAATGGCATAGAGCAGCGCATGGAGCAGTATTCCGCTGTATCGGGTTCGCTTCTGACCAGCAATAGCATCCGGCTGCAGGTAGAAATCTCCGATCACGTGCATTCCCAAAAGTATGACCAGTACGATGTTCATGTTGTCGAGCCCCCCAATACCTGTATCAAAGTCTGTTCGGTATTCCTTTTCATATCGAGATACGCGAGAAACCCCATTGCCTGTATGGTGGTGTTCACCTGCTGGACGGTAAGCCCCAGTTCCTTTGCCAACATGGTTTGCGATATCTTTCCATACCCATGGTGTACCAGATACTGTCGGGCAAGGGTAAGCTGGGTATTCTTCCACTTGGCGACAACCAGGTCCTGTCCGACCAGTACCTGGTTGACTAGCGTCTGCACCCACAGGTGATGCTGTCCCGCGGCGATGCTCAGGTGGATGGAATGGGTATCGTAGTAATCCAGTTCATTGACGATATCCAGGGCCTTGCGAGCTTCCCAGAAGGCAGGACCGTCTGCCAAGATGCTCTGTTTCCTGTCTATCCGCGTTTGGATTTGCCCGAATCCCAACCCCAGACGGATATCGCATTGCCCGATCAACGAAAAGCGGATCCTGTCGCAGATGGCCAGGATAGGGGCCTTGGCGTGGAGGATGCCTTGGAACGAGTCCCCGGCATTGACCATGAGGTCCGCAACGATGAATTCCGAGAACTTCACATTCACCTCGCCCAATGTTTCCAAGAGCAATTCCTGTAGTCCCGACCGGTTCTTCGCTTTGCGGGATTGTTTCATATCGCCGACCAACGCGTAATAGTCCATATGCCTGTTGTATCACAGCAATTGTAGAAAATCAATTAAAAATAATTGAAAAATATAAAATCAACAATAAAATGTTGAAAATTGAAATATCAACATTAATATATTGATACTACCAAGGTAAGTACCTGGCACCAACTTTCAATTTTGTATACAAAAACGAAATCACGTACCCCTAAGCTGTGCTTTGGGCACGGTAATTTTGCCTAGACACTCTAATTTGTATACAAAAACGTAAACACGTACCAGGTACTTACCCACCAAGTGGGTACCCGACTACCCACTTTTTCCTTTTCTTGATCGGAACGACCCCATGTCTACCGCGAAATTTTCCACGCAAAGCGGAAATCCATGCTACGCTGGCAATTGGCACGCTTTGTGCATGATGATGGACGGTTGTCAACCTGTTTCCGTTCTCATCACAAAAAGGAGCATGTCATGAAAAAGAGTATCATCGTCCTATTGGTTGTGCTGACCCTGTTCGGCAGCGCATCGATGCTTTTCGCGGCCGGAGCGAAGGAAGCCGCCGATGACGGCAAGATTTCCCTGCTGTTCATGCCTGGAGTGGCCGATCCGTTCTACTACACCATGGAAAAGGGAGTGCGGGCCAAGGCCGCGGAACTCGGCGTGGAAGTCGTGGTAGCCGAATATCCCAAGTCCTGGGGACCGGAAGCCCAGGTACCGATCCTCGAGGCGACCGCTGCCAAGCAGGACTTCGATGCCATCCTGATCGCACCGACCTCCAACGACGCCTTGATCGCACCACTGAAGAAACTCTACGACAAGGGCATGGAGATCATCACCGTCGACACCTTCCTGGGTGACGGGGATTATTCGAAACCCAGCGACTTCAACTTCCCCCTCGCATACATCGGATCGGACAATCGGCTCGGCGGCAAGATGATGGCCGAGAAATTGGCCGAAATGCTCGGAGAGAAGGGCAAGGTGTTCTGCGAAGCGACCAATCCGGACGCATCGTCGGTCGCCGACCGCGTGAAGGGCTTCACCGAAGGCATCGCCCAATTCCCGGAAATGGAACTGGTCGGAGTCGAATGGTGCCTCGATGTCCAGCAAGTCGCACAGGAACAGACCTTGGCGGCATTGCAGAAGGACAAGGACATTGTGGGAATCTTCGGTACCAACGTCTACAGTGCGCAGGGATCGTACCAGGCAGTCGTGAACGCCGGTCTCACCGGTGCCATCAAGATCGCATCATGGGATGCCACCCAAGAACTGATCGGCGCCTTGAAGAAGGGCCAAGTCGACCTGGTCTTGGCACAGAAGCCGGGTGAAATGGGTACGCTCGGAGTCGAGTGGGCAGTGAAATACCTGAAGGACAACTCGGTCCAGGTTCCCAAGAAAGTCATTCCCGGATTCGAATTCTTCACCAAGGAGAATGTGAACGATCCGGCCATGGCCCAGTATATCTACCAATAACCGATTTTTCCAAAATGACGGCTCTTCCGACAGGTAAGGGGGGAGGGCCGTCCTCCCGTTACGTTTGCAAACACCCCCTTTGGAGGATGCGCGATGCCGAGACCGCAAATGCCACACGACACACCTACACCGTTTGTCCAGACCAGGACCGGCAAACTGCTGGGGCGGCACTGGGCTCTCTTCTTCCTGTTGGGAATGATGGCGATCTTCGCCTTCACCGGCCCAGGCTTCTTCGAAGTCGTCAATTTCCAGAATATCATCCACCTGGCCACCATCTCGATCCTATTGGCGGTTGCCGAGACATTTGTCATCATCACCGGCGGCATCGACCTCTCGGTCGGTTTCGTCATGGGGCTCTCTTCGACCCTGGCCGCACGTATCATGGTGACACTCGGTTCCACGGGAATGGGCGAACCGATGCTCATCGTACTCGGAACCCTTGCAGGATTGCTGGTCGCCTTTATCCCCGGATTCATCAGCGGTACCCTGGTCGCCCGGTTCAAGGTACCACCCTTCATAGCGACACTGGGCATGTGGGGCATCTGCAACGGCATCACACTGCATCTGTGCGACGGGTTCCTTCCCATCGCCGGATTGCCGTCCGTCCTTCCCCGATTGGGCAACGGCTACCTGTTCTACATCCACAAGGGCCAGTCGTTCACCTTGTTCAAGAAACCCGATTATATTCCGGACGAGCGGGTGCGGGAGCTGATACGGCTCGTTCCGTTCTCCTTCATCCTCATCGCCGCGGTCGTGCTCGTATTCTGGTATATCCTGCACAAGAGCAAGTTCGGCCAGCACACCTATGCCATCGGAGGGAATATCGATGCCGCCATCAGGGCCGGAATCGATGTCGACCGGCACCTGGTCAAGATATATATGCTCTCGGCGTTCCTTGCGGGTCTGGCCGGCGTCTTCAATGTCTTCCAGACCGGAATCGGCAACTACACCACCTTCAGCTCGATGTACGAACTGTTTGCCGTAGCCGCGGTGGTCATCGGTGGAGCCAGCCTGCTGGGGGGCAAGGGGAGGATCGTCGGATCGATGGTGGGCGTGCTGGTATTGGCAGTCCTGAAGAACGGACTGGCAATCTCGGGCGTCCAACCGTTCGTACGGTATATCGCGGTCGGCGTGCTGCTGACGCTCGCCGTCATCATCGACCAATTGTTTCCCGACCTATTCTAGACGGAGATGCCAATGAATACACTAGTGGCGCAACGCAAGCGAAACACACTCGGCACGATCGGCCGGAACTGGGTTCTGGTCTTCCTTGTGTTGGAATTCGGTTACTTCGCAATCCTGACCCGCGGCTTCGCGAGCCTGAACATCGTCCAGATGATCCTCTTCTACGGCACGGAAGCATTCCTTTTGGCAACCGCCGAGCTGTTTGTGATCATCACCGGGGGCATCGACCTGTCGGTCGGGTACGTATTGGGGTTCGCCACCGTCATCTCGTCCAAGCTCATGGTCGTCTTCGCATCCAGAGGCCTGTCCCCGCTGGGAGCGATTGTCACAAGCATCCTCATCACGCTGTGTGTCGGGCTGATTCCCGGTTTCGTGAACGGGGTGCTGGTGGCAAAGTTGCGTGTCCCCCCATTCATCGCGACCTTCTCGATGCTGGGTGTCTGCCAAGGGGTATCGGAACTGCTCATGCAGGGTATTCCGGCAAAGAACCTGCCCCCGTTGGCAGGAACCATAGGCAACGGCCATTTCCTCTATATCGTTCCGGGCTCGGGAATCTCGTTCATGCAGCGGCCCGATGTCGCCCGGGGAGTGCGGGTGATCGAGATTATACCGAACGCGGTCGTCTTCGCACTCGTCTTCATCGCCATTTTCGCGTTCATACTCACCAAGACCCGGTTCGGCCAGCATATCTATGCGATCGGGGGGAATATCGATGCGGCGAGCAGGGCAGGGATCGATGTGAAGAAGCACATCATCGGCGTCTACATGATCTCGTCGTTCTTCGCCTCTCTGGCCGGCATCATCTATGTCATGAAATACATCACGGGAAAGGCCGATGCGGGAGCGGCTTCATTGCTCGATGCGATCGCGGCGGTGGTGATCGGCGGCGCAAGCATGTTCGGTGGTTCGGGAACCGTGTGGCGGACAATCCTGGGATGCCTGGTGATCGCCACCTTGGAGACGGGACTGCGCATGCGGGGAACCCCGACCTTCGACAAATACATCCTGGTCGGTGTGATCCTGATCTTCACCGTCGTCATCGAACGGTTCTTCCCCGATTTCAAACGTTAGGAGCAGGAGGACAGTATGGGGTATATCATCGAAACCAGGGGCATCACCAAGCGCTTCGGCGGCTTGACCGCGGTGGACAATGTGAGTATGGGAGTCAATGCGGGTGAGGTCGTCGCTATCCTCGGAGACAACGGGGCGGGCAAGTCGACACTCATAAAAATGATCAGCGGCGTGCACAAGCCCGATGAGGGGGCCATCCTGCTCGACGGCAAACCCATGAAGCTCGAATCCCCGATGGATGCCTTGGCGAACGGGATCGAGACCATCTACCAGGACCTGGCCCTCGCCGAGAACCTCAACGTCTCATCCAATATCTTTTTGGGACGGGAAAAGACGAAACGGTCGTTGGGCATGTTCAACGTGCTCGACCACGAGTATATGCAGCAGGAATCGAGAAGCGTGCTCGACCGCCTGGAGATCGAGATCCCGTCGTTGAAGAATACCATCCGCACACTGAGTGGTGGACAGCGGCAGGCGGTGGCGATATCGCGTTCGATCTATTGGCAGGCGAAGGTCCTGATCATGGACGAACCGACCGCCGCATTGGGCATCGCCGAGCAGAAGAAGGTGCTCGACCTGGTGAAATCGCTTAAGACACAAGGAATTGGGATTATCATTATCAGTCACCAGATGTATGATGTATTCGAGGTCGCCGACAGGATCATCGTGATGCGTCGGGGTCAGAATGTCGCGACCCGATTGGTTTCGGAGACCACACCCGATGAAATCGTCGGTCTTATCGTGGGATCGGAGACGGTAAAACGGTAAAACGGTAAAAAGGTGAGCATGCGGCATGAGGCTTTTTCAGAAGACGCTTCTTCTCTTCACAACCATCATCATCCTGTTGTCGGTTTCGACCACAGTCTTCATCACCCGTGCCATCAACACCAACCAATCGGTCGACGCATCGCGTGAATTGGCGCGTGAGGCCTCGGCGGTCTACGACAACTTCAACCATTGGAAACTCCTGTTGTGGCGACACATAAACCTGCTGGCCGAGGAGAATCCGTCGCCCGGTCGTGGGCCCACCGATTCGTTCGACGGCGACCTGGTGATGGCTGTGCGACAAGCGGCCTCGCGTTCGGGAGTGGACTACGCGGTGTTGCGCCGCGAATCGGATGGCGGGCAGCTGCTGGTGCCCATCGAATCGACCGATCGTCCGTTCCTCGATACGGAAGCCTTCAGGAACCGCAAGGTCCATCCCTATATCGAGATCATCAAGCTGCACAATACCCTCTACTTCACGGCTGTGGTGCGCTTGGGTACGGAGGCGGATGGAACCGCGGTGGACGTGTTTTTGGTCAAGATGATCGATCGCCCCCTGTTGCAGCGTCTCAGCTCGAACCAACGCATCAAGGTGTTGGTCGCCAGCGCTTCGGGAGCCGTGGAAGGCACCATGGCGGTTGATGCTGTCCCGATGCCCATGCTCAACGGGGAGGCCGAGCATGCCTACACGTCGGTCAAACATGTGGAGGTCGATGGACACAACTACCGTGCCATTATCCAACATTCGGGTTCGGTGGCTGTCGGTGACGATACCGAGATGCTCACGCTGGTGGTATTCCTCTCCCTGGCCGACTACGACCGGCAGGTCGTGTTGGTGAATCGGGCAATACTTACCATCGCGTTGGTCGCCGCCCTGGTCACGATCCTGCTCAGCCTGATCTTCTCCAAGCATCTCAGCTCTCCGATCCATCGGGTCGTGCAAGCCATGCAGAAGATCAAGGAAGGCGATTATCGGGTCTCGATCCCATCGCAGCACCGTGGGGAAATCGGAGAACTGCTCGACGGGTTCAACGAGATGACCGAGCAGCTTGCCCTGGACAAGCAGACCCGGGAGGAGTACCTGCAACAGATCATGCAGCTCAAGGGGTACAACGAGAGCATCATCAATGCCATGCCCGAGGGCCTGGTCGTAGTCAGCAAGGATCTGAGGGTGGAGAAGGTCAACCGTTCCTGCCTGCAGTTCTTCTCCCTCTCGGAGCAGGAGGTTGCGGGCGCCGCCTTGGATACGCTTGCTGTCGAGATTCTCGATGCACCGCTGGTCGATCGGATCCGAACCGTGTTGTCGGACGGGACGGCTCCAGATGCCGAATACAAGCGGGCGGTGGGTGAGCAGTCCTTCGAGGTGAAGCTCTATCCGCTGTTCGGTCAAGGGGACATCCATTGCATCGTGGTGATCGAGGATATCAGCGCGCGCATCGCCTACGAGCAGAAGATATTCCAAGCCGAACGGCTTGCATCCATCAGCCTCATGACTGCGGGCATGGCCCATGAGATCAACAACCCGCTCAGTTCGATCCTGTCGAATACGCAGAACCTTATCCATTCCGAGACCGATTCCCAACGTGCCGAGACGTTGAGACTGGTCGAGCTGGAGACCAAGCGGATAGCCGGAATCGTGCGTGGATTGCTCGATTTCTCCACGACCGATTCGAACGCCGCGCTCGGAGCCCAGGTGAACCAGACGATCGGAGAGATCACCCGCCTGATCGGATACGGCATCGGACTCGAGCACAAGATCACGCTGCACACCGATTTCGACGATTCGTGTCCCCCGGTGGCCATCAGTACCGATGAGTTGAAGCAGGTGGTATTGAATCTGGTGAGGAACGCCATGCAGTCGGTGGTCGATACCGGTACCATCACCATCGCCACACGATACCTTTCCCGATCGGGATCGGTGGAGATCGCGGTTTCCGACGATGGCGTGGGGATCCCTCCCCAACGCATCCAACGGATATTCGACCCGTTCTACACGACCAAATCGGGAGATGTCGGAACTGGTTTGGGTTTGTCGGTGGTCTATGGTATAGTGAAGAAATATAAGGGCGAGATCTCGGTCAGCAGTACGGTCGGCAAGGGAACGCGGATCGCCTTCCGGTTGCCGGTTGTCTAGAGGTGTGCAGTGGCTTGTGCGAATGGCTCCCATATTTTGATAGTCGACGATGAGGCAGGCATCCTCCGTGGTCTTTCGGATCTGTTCGGAACCGAAGGATTCATCGTGCATGCCGAGCAGACCATGCCCGGTGCCCTCCGTGTCGCCGACGATTACGACCTCGATATCGCCATCGTGGATATCCGTCTGAAGCATGCGGTTTCGGGAACAACATTGCTGACGGCGTTGAAGGAACGGGATCCCGAATTGCCTGTGCTGATGATCACCGGTTACGGAAGCGTCGAGTCTGCGGTCGAGGCGATGCATCTGGGTGCGGCCGACTATATCCTCAAACCGATCGACAATTCCCACATCCTGGACAAGGTCCAAAAACATATCGAGTTGGTGCGTCTGAAGCACGACAACCTCTATCTCCATGGGGAATTGCGTGAGAAATACTGTGCGTCGGACATCGTGACTGCGGACCCGGAGATGCTGCACCAGTTGCAGGTGGCCGACAGGATCAAGCAAAGCAACGCTCCGGTATTGCTTTGCGGGGAGAGCGGGACCGGCAAGGAGATCATGGCGCGGTACATCCACTTCACCAGCAACCGCAAGGACCGGCCGTTCGTCTGTGTCAACTGCGCGGCCTTGTCCGAGTCGTTGCTGCTCAGCGAGTTGTTCGGACACGAGAAGGGGGCGTTTACCGGTGCGTTCGAGAAACGGTTGGGCAAATTCGAGCTCGCCGATACAGGAACCCTGTTTCTTGACGAAATCGGCGACATGTCGCTGGAGGTGCAGGCAAAGTTGCTGCGGGTGCTGGAACAATCGTGTTTCGAGCGTTTGGGCGGCTCGCGCAGCGTATCGGTCGATATCCGTATCATCTCGGCGACCAACAAGCCGGTGGCACAGCTGGTGCAGGAGGGCAAGGTACGTGCGGACCTCTACTATCGGATCAATGTGGTGCAGTTGATGCTTCCGCCCTTACGACAGCGGCGTACCGATATCCCCCTGTTGGCCGACCATTTCATCCGCTTGTACAACCGTCGCTACAACCGAAAGGTCATGGGTGTGTCGGATGCCGTCATGCGCTCATGGATGGTTTACCACTGGCCCGGCAATGTGCGTGAATTGCAGAATGTGGTCAACCAGGGGGTGCTGTTGAGCGCGTCCGACCAGATCGAGTTGCTTGGTGTCGAGTACCCCGGCGGAAGCATGCAAGCACAACCGAAACGGCTTTTCGATCCGCAACGGGACGAGTCGCTCCAGTCGTTCGTCAAGCAGGCGGCCGGTGAGATCGAGAAGGCATCCATAGAACATGTCCTGAGGGAGTGCTCGTCCAACCAATCGAAAGCGGCCGGAATCCTCCAGATGACGCGGAAGACGCTGGCGAAGAAGATCCAAGAGAACCACATACCAAGGTAAGTACCTGGTACCAACTTTCAATTTTGTATACAAAAACGAAATCTCGTACCCTTTCGATGTGCTTTGGGAGCGGTAAATTTACCTAGACACTCGAATTTGTATACAAAAACGAAAACACGTACCAGGTACCTTCGTGAATACAAAAACGACGGCGCCAAGAGGAGATTCCTCCCAACGCCATCGTTTGATAAAAAGTTTTGTTACTCGTCATTCAGTACCGACGAGAATGGTCTTACATCTAGATGATAGGTACAAAGATCGGATCAACAACCGTATTTGCGATAAGAGTCACGTTGGTTTGACCCAACAACTTACCCGTGATCGAAGCACTATCTGTAAGAGCTATTACACCCTCACCCAAGACAATTCCTTGCATCTTGGAATTGGCCAACAAACTGACTGCTCCTGTAACCTGCCAGAAAATATTTTCAGGCTTTGCTCCATTGAGCAATACAATCTCTACCTCTGCAGCCACATTCAAGGCTCCAGCTATCTGGAAAACCCAAACAGCGTCTGCATTGTCCTCTGCATCAAGTGTAAGATTTGTTGAAAGGCTTACTGCAGGAGTCGACTTGTAGAGTCCAGGGGTAAGAGTCACGCCGCCGACAATAGCTTCGGGTCTTGGATCCGCCATCGCAATTATGTTGTTATACGCGGTTTCCATATCAGCAATTGCTGTGATCAGCATCTCTGGAGTGGGGATGGCAAAGTCTGAAGCATAGATTTTCCCTCCATCCAATACAAGAGCTGATGTAGCAAACGTTCCATCCACAGAGAGAGTCTCTCCGAAACCGGTAACTGTGGCACGCGCAGCAGGACTTATTCCCAGGTCTCCGGTGATCGCTGTTACTCCGGTGGTGGTAATCCCAGTTTTGGCCAGTATTACAAAATTATCCGCAGTTCCCATATCCACCCTGGTTAGGGGCACGATTGGAGCTGCTACTGTTACGGGGAATACCGCAGTCACCACTCCGAGGTCGCTGTCGTTGGTCGCTGTAGCTCCATCAACAGTGAAGAAATTCTCTGCAACACCGGTCAGCGTATATCCAGTTGCAGGTGTCAAAGTGATTGTTGCTATGTACACTGTATCCACTTCGTACGTGCCTTCAGGTGCCAATACTGTGAGATCAGCCTTGGTCCATGTCACACTACTGCTGGTATACTCTTCGGTATTCGTTATTGCAATAACTGGACTCTCACCAGTCGCAGGTGCAGTCACACCAGTGATTGCATTGGCGCTGATAACCATCTCAGTTACTGTGATTCCTAACGTACCCACAATATCTGAACCATCATTGGCCGTCGCATTGACGGTGACCGTGCCCATGCCTGTTCCTGTGAGCAGACCCGTCGCACTGATAGTTGCTGTTCCGGTTCCGGCCTCAACTGACCAAGTGACACTCATGTCGGTTGCATCGACGGGTAGTACAGTTGCACCCATCTGTAATGTTGCACCATTGGCTACCGTGATTGCATCACCAGCTCCAGCGACAACAATACTTGCCACATCAATAGGTGTTGCGGCAACAGCGGTCACGGTGATTTCCAGTTCTCCCACAATAGCTGAACCATCATTGGCGGTCGCCTTGGCGGTGACTGTTCCAACTGCTGTTCCTGTGAGCAGACCTGTCGCACTGATAGTTGCTGTTCCGGTTCCGGCCTCAACTGACCAAGTGACACTCATGTCGGTTGCATCGACGGGTAGCACAGTTGCATCCATCTGCAATGTTGAGCCATTTTCTACCGTGATTGCATCACCAGCTCCAGCGACAACAATACTTGCCACATCAATGGGTGTTGCGACAACAGCGGTCACGGTGATTTCCAGTTCTCCCACAATAGCTGAACCATCATTGGCGGTCGCCTTGACGGTGACGGTCCCGATGCCTGTTCCTGTGAGCAGACCTGTCGCACTGATAGTTGCTGTTCCGGTTCCGGCTTCAACTGACCAAGTCACACTCGTGTCGGTTGCATCGGTCGGCAGTTCAGCAGTACTCATTTGTAGTGTTGAACCATTGGCAACAGTAATCGCATCACCTGCTCCTGTGACGGTGATGTCTGTTACACTAATATCTGCTGGTGGGGAAATGTCATCCTGACATCCGGTAAAAACCACCAGAAAGCCGATTAGGGCTATAAGAAATAGATACTTTTTGAAATGTTTTCTTGTACTCATTGAAATCCTCCTGATTCCTAGTGAAGTAATGGAGGAGCATAGTGTTACACTCCTATCAGATCACAAACTTGAAGCCGCGAGGGGACTTCAATGCCTCCTTTCCCTTCGGTAGGGTGGGATTCACAACGTTTCTTACTTTTAAAGCAACTATGAAAGATACTGTCTCTTTGCTGGGTAAGGCTCTTTTCATACCATGCTTCCTTAGCGGTTAAAATTTTCCATTCTGTCATCACTGACTTTTTTGCAAACCTTAGTTCGCTCGTTATCAAACATTGCCCGATACATCGTGCTTGCCGTCCGGGCTTTTGCAAGTAGGCGAAATCCATGTGTACGAGTACCCGCCATTTCACCGGCAAGAGGCCTCTCCAACACCAGGGACCACTTTTGGGATGGCTTCTTGGCGGCAGTGCTACGATTCACATGCCTAATGGCTATTTTCTGTGCCCAAGCGATAGTCTGGGTAGCGAGGGCTCGGCATCCACAGGATTGTATGTCTTACGGGGAAGGGCGGAGGTTCCTTGTTCCTGATGGAAGGAGTGCCAAGGTATACTTTGCAAGGGTCCTGGCCGCTGCAGAAAACACGGTTGGTCGTCAGTTGTTTGGCGATTGACTACCCACCCGAATACAGCACAGGTAATGAAAAGCTCTGGAAGAAGTCCGATACATTCAAAGACCTCTCCTTGACTGCAATACTATCCTAGGACTTGCCTATTGTCAATCAATAGAAGTCAATTAACAACAAAATCTATTAATAAACTAATTAAAATAATAATTACCAATAATTACTATTAAAAAACAATGAAAAAATAGTTAATATGATGTAAATCTAATTGTATACATTGTTAAACAATAAAAAATGATATTATATGATAATAACTATTAATAAGAATTAAAATGGATTAATTAATTAAAGTGCCTGGCACCATTTTTTTAATTTTGTATACAAAAACGTAAACACGTACCTGGTACCTTCACGAAGTGAAATAAAAGATGTTGTCGTTGAGGATGGTGAAGTCGCAATGCAGCAGGTGCTTGGCGATCCACTCGATCGTCTTGCGTTGGTAGAAGAAGACGTGGGTGTCTTCCTTCTTGTAGAACCAAGTTGAGAAATCTATATCGTTTCTATATAAGGTTGTGCGACAGTAGAGCGATCCACCTGCGGCCAAGAGGTTGCCAAGGGTGGCAAAAGTGATGCCAGGGGTGTTGAAGTGTTCGATCACCTCGCAACAGAAGATGAAATCGTAGCTATTAGCGAATATTGTTTCGTCGGGATGGAAGAACGGATCATACAAGTCGATACCGTAGCCCAGCTTGCCCAGCATGTGGGCGACCACCGGCCCGGGACCGGCACCGAAGTCCAGCCCTCTTTGCCCGTTGTTGTGACGCGAACCGATGAGTTCGACCAATGGACTGACGAACTTCTGGTAGCGGATGTCGGTGATATCGTTGTTGTGGGTGTGGTACTCGCGCAGTTCGGCATCGGGAGAAAGCAGCAGCTCGCGTGCCAGGAAGATTCCCCCACAATTGGGGCACTGGAAATATCTGCGCTTCGCGGTAGGATCGAGAGGGTGGGAGTCATGGGTGCACAGGGGACATGCTTGTGGGATTTCCATGCGGAGAGACTACCACAGGTCGACCCCTTCTGTCATTGCCGGTGGTTGCTCCCTTCTGCCTTGGAGAACAGTGGCACCAACGATGCCGTGGCGACATCGATCAACCCTTTGTCGGTAATCTTTATTGCCGGACTGACCGGTAGTGTGATAGTACTCAACGACATGAGTGGGTTCGGGTGGCGCATGCCCAACCGATGCAATTCATCCTGTATATGTATGACGTCCTGTCCCAATTCAACCATCGGGGCTTCGGACAGGATACCTCCGATAGGTAAAGGAATAGTTGCGGTGATCGTTCCCTTGGATGCGGTACAAATACCTCCTTCCCGAGAAAGGACCCAGTCGAGTGCGATACGCATGTCCGCGGTATTGTCCCCGATTACCAATATATTGTGATGGTCGTGGGCATAGGTACTGCAGTAGGCTCCGTTGGTCAACACATCTCCATCGCAAAAACCTTGGGCATATGAAAGTTTTTTGGTATAGCGATTTATTACCACTACCAGATTTACACGTTGCCCTTCCTGTTCCCATATGGCAACTCCCTCTATTTGTTCGAACGTACGGTGAACGGCTTCGGTGTAGGTGCTGTCCTCCAGTTTGTGCATCACCAAAGCCTGAACGGTGTCTTTGGGGACAGCGACCGTGAATATGGGGGAAAGGTCGGTTGTTCGCACCAGGGTGATGCTGTGCTTGAATCTCTCGGGAAACGCATAGGGTCTTGCCACCGCAAGGCACTCTTGGGCACGTTTGCCACGTTTGAAGACTTCACGGATTTTGAATTCGGACGAATCGTCGGCCAAGATCAATAGATCGGCGATTTTTCCCGGTGCGATTGCACCCCGGTCACGAAAACCCATCCGTTGCGCAGGCGCGAAACTGGAGGCGACAATTGCCTTCTCCAACGACAAGCCGCACTGAAGCGCCTGGCGAACCACCTGATCCAAGTGGCCTTGCCGTATCAGCAGGTCGGGGGGGACGTCGTCGGTAACAAATGCCCACAGTCCCTCGACATCATGTTCCTGCAGGTAGCTGATGATTTCCACATCGACCGACTTTCCCTGTATTTCTACAAACATGCCGTTGGTGAAGCGTTGTCGCATTCCCTCGATATCTTGTTTGCAATGATCGGAATCCACACCCAGGTAGAGCAATTTGGAAAGGTCCAACCCCTTGATGGATGGGCAATGCCCCTCGATCGGCATCAGGGGGTGGTGGGTGCGCATGTAGTCGATCATTCCGGCTGAGTCAACAGCGGATGGATTCCCGACAAGTTCTTCGAATCGTTCCAACAGCGTACTGAAATTCATGACTTCACCAAGACAGATCACCTTTGGATGTTCAGGCCCGACCAACGCAGGCAAATCGGAAGCGTCGATGGTTCCTCCGGTCGTCTCCAATTTGGTATTGGTCGATGGAACAGAGCTGGGGATACCGTGGAATATGTCTATCGGAGCATGTTTGGATGCAGCGACCATGACCTCTATTCCCGCACGCCCGAATATATTTGCCATTTCATGATGTTCTGCCACTACCGTGGTGATTCCATGTGGCAAAACAGCCTGTGCAAAGGTGTATGGTGTGCATAACGAGCTCTCAATATGCAGGTGGATATCGATGAGTCCGGGAATGACCGGTGCTCCATGGCATGCGATGGTCTCGGTGGCGGTCAGGCCCTGCGATACGCAATCTCCGACATGGAATATCTTGCCGTTGAGCAATGCTATATCGGCAACCTGCCACTTTTTGATATAGGGATTGTAGATACGGGCATCGGTAATCAATGTGTCAACATGCATGACTGGTCCTCACTGCAGGGTTCGTACGGTTTCCCGTTCGATGAACGTACCGGAAATGATGATTTTCTGTCCCCCTGTACTCCCGGCGATCGCCTCGAGAAGCAGATGCGCCGCGCTTTTCCCGGCTTCCTCGATGTGCAAGTCGACGGTGGTGATGCTAGGTGATGCGAGTCGGGCATGCAACGAATTGTTTCGTCCGATGATCGAGAGTTCCTCCGGTACTGATAGCCCGAGATCCTGGGCAACCAGCAGGGCACTGGCAGCCATGATATCGCTCATACAATTCAATGCGGTCAGTTCGGGATGCTGCTTCAACAATTTCTTGACCATCGTATAGGATTGCTCCGCCGAGTACTCTCCGTAAACGACCGTTTGTGGATCGAAAGGGATACCCGATTCTTCGAGGATATCCCTGTGGTCCGCATACAATTTCTTCGCATGCACGCCTCCTGTACGACCGAGGACCAGCCCGATACGCTTGTGTCCCCGTTCGAGCAGGTACCTTGTACCCGAGCAAACCTCCAGGTCGCGGATCAGGACTTGACGTATTGCCGAATCCATTTCCGGTATATTGAGAGTCACGAACGGTTTGTCGGTCTTCTGCAACTCGAGGATGTTCTTCTCGACTTGGGTTTGGGTGCAAAACCCAGTGCTGAAGAGGACGTACCCGTCACAACCGGAGCTGCGGTGGATCTGTTCCTCGACGATTTCGACCGAAGTATGGGCATTCGATGGAAAGAACAGCATTCCGTACCCCCGTTCAGACAGTTGGGATTGCACTCCTGTCAGCAAGGTGTTGGTGTATTCATTGCCGAACAGGGGCATCAGGGACGGGATGATGATGCCGATCAATTTCGACTCTTGTGTGGATAGCGTACTGGCGAATATATTCTTGTGATAATGCAATTTCTTTACTGCGGCATCGATCCGTTCCTTGGCGGCTGGACCGACACGTGTGGTGCTCTTGTCATTGAGATAGAGTGAAACGGAGGCGGGGGAGAGCCCTGCGAGGGCAGCGATTTCTCTGATACTACTCATATATTTTTGTCCGATAAGTTAAACGTTTTATCAATTTATAGCCCGTTTTTCTTGGTAAGTCAACAACTTGTTAATGCATTATTGGTCATTGAAAAGCTAGATAATAGGGAAACTGTCGGATTGACAGGAGATGAATGTGCAATTATAGTAAAGGAAAATACATCAAACGGTTAACCAGATTTGGTTGGTTTATGACTATGATTCGGGGGCTTTGGATAGCCGGTTTGAGAATTCTCTGGAGGGAATCATGGGAAAACGTAGTGTAATGGGTTTCATCGTTGTCCTTGTCGCTGTGCTGTGCTTGCAGCCGGTATTCGCACAAGGAGGAAAGGAAGCGGCGGCTACCGCCGATATGCCCTACAAGGGCCAGACCTTGACCATTTCCATGTGGGGTTACAACATGGATCTGCTGGTCAAGAATGTCCTCAAACCGTTTGAAGACACTTACGGTGTGAAGATCGTCACAGAGACGGGGAACAACTCCGACCGTTTCACAAAACTGGCTGCCCGAAAGGACAACCCGATTGTCGATGTGGCATATTTTGCGGGAACCTGGGCATATGAAGCAATGAAGCAAGGCTTGATCCAGCCCTACGATCCTGCAAAGATTCCCAACTTGGCCAATATCATCGAACCGGCGAAGGATCCGCTCGGCGGACGATACGCAGTCGGGTATACCATACAGCACCTGGGACTATTCTACCGCACCGACAAAGTCGCACCGCTCACTTCATGGAAAGACCTTTCCCGTACCGAGTTGAAAGGTTTCCTCTCTATTCCCGGCATCACAACTACCTATGGACCTGCAATCGTCTATATGTTGAGCAAAGCTTGGGGCGGCGACTTCTCGAATACGGAAGTCGGGTGGCAGAAGATTGCCGAACTGGCACCATCCCTGGTGACTGCCTACAACAACTCTTCCGAACTCAATGCATTGGTTATCCAGGAAGAAGTGTATGCGGCTCCATATACAAGCTTTTCCTGGGGCAATATCAAAGCATCCGGATTTCCTGTCGCCTCGGTGATTCCCGAAGAAGGCCTGGTAGGCTCGTTCAGTGTCGCCAGTGTAGTGAAGGGAACCAAAAATGAAGACCTGGCCCACTTGTTCATCGATCACTTGCTCTCCTACGAGGTACAAATGGCCGAAGCAATGGATTTGGTCGATTCTCCGGTCCATACCGGGGTGAAGCTGCCTGCGGAAATCGGTGAGAATCTCACCTATGGTGACGAATTGATCGCCAAACTCCATTTCTTCGATGAAGGGGACACTGCGGCTCTGCAAGCCGATTGGATAGCACGCTGGAACAAGATTTTTTCGAAATAACAGACGGTCATCCTTCTGGCCGACCACGGGGCGAACCCGGTCGGCCAGTAATCTTTTATGTACCAGATGGGGGATCCAATGCGCCTCAAATCCCAACAGAAATCTTTGGTCATGCTGCTCGGAGCGGGGAGCCTCTTCCTCCTTGCGTTCTTCCTTGTTCCATTGCTCTTTGTTCTTTCGGAGAGTTTTGTCGGAGACGACGGAGTTGTGACTGCCGCCCGGTATATGGCGGTGCTGGTTGATGAGCAATTCCAGAACGTCTATGTGAGGACCTTGAAGATGGCCCTGGTTGTCACTGTCATCGCTGTGTTCGCCGGGTATCCCACGGCATACCTGATGATGAAGCTCAAACCATCTCGAAAAGCGATGCTCATGTCGCTGGTAATTCTTCCGCTCATGACCAGTCCGGTGGCAAGGACCTATGCATGGATAGTCATCCTCGGGCGATATGGGATCGTAAACCAGACCCTGTCGGTACTGGGCATGACGAAGGAACCGATTCGCATGCTCTACACCGAAGGGGCAATTATCATCGGTTTGCTGCAATTGTTCCTACCCATCATGGTACTGAATTTGGTCAGTGCGTTGGAGAATGTTCCCAACGAAGTGGAGGAGGCTGCGCTAAGTCTCGGTTCCAACAAGGTGGGGACCTTTTTTCGTGTGATTGTGCCGCTATCCTTCGATGGTTTGATCATGGGGGTCACCTTGGTCTTCACCGGTTGCATCACCGCCTATGTCACACCGGCGATCCTTGGAGGTGCGAAGGTACTTACCTTGGCCACCTTGATGCGCCAACAAGCCCTGGTGCTCATGAACTGGGAAGCCGCGACTGTCATCGCTGTGGTAATGATCCTGACGACATTGGTCTTGCATACGGTCATGAGACGATTCAGACCGAGGAACCAAGTATGAAAAATTCAAAGATACTCATCCTTATCACCGCGTTGGTATTCATTTTCCTGATCGGCCCGTTCATCATGATTTTCCTCACATCGTTCAGCAGCGATTCGATCATGCGCTTTCCCCCCAAAGGATTCACCTTGGCGTGGTATACAAAAGCGTTGAATATCGAAATGTTCCGTACGACGTTCTGGGTGAGCCTCAAGACAGGTTTAGCCGCGACGGCGACGGCTCTCATACTCGGTGTTCCGGTCGCCTATGCAAACATCCGGTTCAATTATCGTGGTAAGAACGCGTTGGAACTGCTGTTTTCCTCTCCTGCGATCGTGCCGGGAATGGTGATTGGCTTTTCCCTGCTGCGATTCTTCGTCTATGTGTCCAATATTCCTATCGGAATCGGATTATATCTTGGCCATACCGCGATTCTGTTTCCCTATACCGTGCGTGTAGTCTCCTCGAGCCTGCGTAACTTCGAAGGTGATATCGAGCAGGCTGCGATCAGTTTGGGGTCGACACCCTTGCATGCGTTTTTTGCGGTAGTGCTGCCGAATATCCAGTCGGGGTTGGTTGCTGCGTTCATTTTGGCTTTCATCACCTCGTTCAACAATGTTCCGGTATCCCTGTTCCTGACCGGTCCGGGGGTAGCGACATTGCCGATCCAGATGCTGAGTTACATGGAGTACTATTACGATCCGACCATATCGGCCTTGTCGAGCATCATCATCGTATTGACTGTCATCGTGGTGCAAAGTGCTGAGAAGCTGCTGGGCATCTCGAAGTATGTATAAAGGGAGAACGCAACCATGGCATTCATCGAACTGAACGGTATCGATGCCGGATATGAGAAGGGGAAACCGATCCTCAAGAATTTCAACCTTTCGGTGGAGCAGGGTGAACTCGTTTCCCTTCTTGGTCCTTCCGGATGTGGAAAGACGACGACCTTACGGACAATCGCCGGATTCATCATGGCGGAGCAGGGGGCGGTCACCATTGGCGGCAAGGATTATACCAATGTACCACCCAACAAGCGGAATATCGGGTTGGTGTTCCAGAATTATGCATTGTTTCCCCACTTGACCGTATTCGACAATGTCGCGTACGGTTTGCGTCGACGGAAGGTCGAAAAGCCGGAAATTGCGAAACGCGTGGCCGAGGTCTTGAAACTTGTATCCTTGAAAGGATTCGAAAGTCGGTTTCCCGCACAATTGTCGGGTGGGCAACGGCAACGTGTCGCATTGGCCCGTTCGATCGTAATCCAACCGGAGCTTTTGTTGTTGGATGAGCCGTTGTCGAATCTCGATGCAAAGTTGCGTGACGAGATGCGCGCCGAGTTGAGCCGACTGCAACATCAGCTGGGAATCACCATGATCTATGTGACCCACGACCAGATCGAGGCGATGAGCCTCTCTTCCCGCATAATCGTAATGAACGAAGGTTTGATCGAGCAGACAGGAACTCCTGAACAGATCTACGAATCTCCTGCGACGCCATTTGTCGCCCGGTTTGTCGGATTCGACAACCATGTAGATGGCACTCTTTTGGAATTGGGACCAAAGGGTGTTCTCGTGGATGTGCACGGGGTACAATTCGTCAGCAGGCGTCCATCACCCAATCTCTCGAAAGCGGATGAGGGGAAGAAGGTCTCGCTGTTCTTCCGGCCCGACGATACATTGATCGGTGCGGTACCGGGAGCGAATGCCATGGAGGTGGGGATCGACTTCTCGAACTACCAGGGCAATACGACCCAATATGCAATGCATCTCGGCACCCATGCGCTGCGGGCGGTTGTTGTGGGGAAGCCGGTTGCCGATGGAGTGGAGCGTACGGTGTTCAGTATCCCACCGGAAAAATTGATTGTGGAGAGAGGGGTGTGACGATGGAACGGAAACTTACGGGTAATGTTGTGCTCAAACATATCAGATGCGCCGAAGGCGATATCGCACCGTATGTGATTACACCGGGAGATCCCGGTCGTGTCAAACGGATTGTCCAGTTGATGGATTCGGCCGATTTGTTGGCTGAGAATCGGGAGTACATTGTCTACACCGGTATCTACAAGGGAGTTCCCCTGACAGTCTGTTCCTCCGGAATCGGAGGTCCCGCCGCTTCGATCGCATTCGAAGAGTTGATTAAACTCGGAGCGAAGGTCTTTATCCGCGTGGGTTCGGCAGGGGGGCGTCAAAAGACGATTCCGATTGGGACTCCTGTGGTGATAACCGCCACCTATCGTGGAGAGGGGACTTCCAAAGCCTATCTACCACCTGAATTTCCTGCGGTTGCCGATCTGGATGTCACCAACGCCTTGGTGGATTCCTTGCGTGCGGCAGCTGTCCCATATCGTGCGGGTATCGGGTTTTGTCGGGATGCTTACTATATCCAAGACCAGCAGTTGAACACGTTGCTTACCGCCAGCGGAGTTCTTGCGGCTGAGCAGGAAGCCGCCACCTTGTTCATCGTCGGAAGTTACCGGGGGGTGAAGACCGGAGCCGTGGTTTCCACAGATTCGAATATCTGGTTGGAAGAGCAACCGACAATCGAAGAGAAGGAACAGCTGTATCGGCAAGGTGAGAAGCTGGTGATACAGGCGGCATTGGACGCGGTTGTGCGTCTCCATGACAATGGAGCCCACGTATTTTGATGCCGATTCCAATGGTCGATTCCGAGCGTCTGTACGCACGGGTCCGTGAGCTTTGTGCCATCCGTGCGCCTTCCCGGTCCGAGCGGGCAATTCGTGATTACCTGCATTCGTTCTTTTCCGTGCGTGAGGTTCAGGGACTGACGTGGGAAGAGATGCCTGAATTTTCAATTCCTTCGGGTGGAGATACCGCGAATATACTCATGCGGGTGCCTGGAGCTTCCAATCCGCTTCTATTGTGCACACATATGGATACCGTGCCGTTGGATCCGGGTAAACCGGTTATTGTGGAACAGCAAGGAGAACTCCGTACAGACGGTACCTCCATACTTGGGGGCGACGATCGGGCTGGTATCGCCCTTGCCTTGGAAATCATCGACCTGTGCCTTGGCGATGCTGAACGCCGCCAATCGCTGGAAGTCGTGTTCACGGTCCAGGAGGAACTCGGATGCCTGGGGGCAAGCAAACTGACACACGCACAGTTCTCCTCGTCGGTCGCCTTCAACCTCGATGGCGAGACTCCTGTCGGTACTGCGATCGTTTCTGCTCCACAGAAAGCCCGCTTCACGTGCCATGTGCATGGAAGGGCCGCACATGCGGCGCTTGAACCACTCTTGGGACGCAACGCGATCAGGTTGGCCTCCGAGATGGTTCTCCAGCTACCCCAGGGACAGGTTGATCCTTTGACGACGATGAATGTCGGCACGATCGAAGGAGGACTTCAAACCAATGTGGTGCCGGACCTTGTCACCTTTACGGGCGAATTGCGCAGCTTTTCCCCCGAAAGTTTCCGAGCCTGCACTGCATTGGTAAACTCGTTGTGTTCCCAATTCAATCGACGGGATGGATTCTCGGTCGATGTCACATGGGAATCTGTCTATGCCGGGTACGCGATCGATGAAGATGCTCCAGTAGTCAGGCGATTTGCACGTGCTTGCAAGATTTTGGGTTATGAAGCCGATCTGTTGCGTTCGGCTGGGGGTGGTGATGCCAATATGCTCAATGGTTTGGGTATTCCCACCATTGTATTCGGCATGGGCATGCATCATATACACACCAATCGGGAATACCTGGTGTTGGATGAACTGTTGGACGCTGCCCGATTGCTCAGGGAAGCAGTCCTCGGTATCTGAGTCCTGGTGATCTGTGCCATACTAACCGTTGCTTTTTTTGGGCCTATCGAACAAATGGCCTTCGTTCGCGTCGGCTCGGTTACAAGTCAATGCTGGTGCAGATCACTGGAGGAATTCGTGCATATCGTGACGAATATGGGAGACCATATCCGCTGCCTGGATACGTATCGCTTGGGGATCCAATGTATGCAGTTTTCTCCGATACATCAACTGCTTGCCATCGACCATGGTCATGGCGATATCTGCAGGCGAGGCTGCGTAGACGATTGCCGCATAGGGATCGTAGAGTGGGAACATGGCAGGACTGTCGGTACTGACGATGACGATATCGGCTAGCTTTCCGCGTTCCAGCGTCCCTATGGACTTCTCGAGGTGCAGCGCCTCAGCGCCTCCCCTCGTTGCTGCCCGCAACACATCCCTTGGAGTCATGATTGTAGGGTCTTTTTTGAGGACTTTCTGGAATTTGGCGGTAATGTCGAGTATATGTACCATGTCCATGGTATTCCCACTCATGGGACCATCGGTGCCCAATCCGAGCCGGGCTCCTTTGGTAATCAGATCGTATGCAGGAGCGATACCCTTGCCGCTCTTGCTGTTCGCCGAGGGGTTGTGGGCAATGCCGGTTCCGGTTTCCACCAGGAGTCGCTGGTCGTTCCCGTCGGCGAAGATGCAGTGGGCCATGGTTGTTCTTGAACCCAGCAGGTTGCACTGACGATAGAAGGGGATGGGGCGCATGTGGTAATGCTCGTCCGTGTAGCTTTCCTCGAAGGGCATTTCCGCGAGGTGGCTGAGTATCCTGATATCCCGATCGGAATGTATCTCGGCACATTGCAGCAATTCCTGTTTGGTGAGGGAGTAGGGAGCATGGGGGGCGATTGCCGCCATGACCCTATCATTACCTTTCAACAGGTTGTCCAACCGGTGGACCAGTTCGATTGAAGTGGGGAAATCGGGTGCGTCGGGACCCCCATAGGTTGCGACCGATTGTCCTATGACACCACGTATGCCCGATTCCTGTACTGCTCGGGCCGTTTGAGTCGCGAAGTAGTACATGTCCGCAAAACAAGTGGTTCCACCAAGGATCATCTCGGTCAAAGAGTGCAACGATGCGGTATATACGACTTCCGGGGTGGTAAATTTCCGCTCGAGGGGGAAGATTACCCGTTTCAATCGATTCGCGGTGTCGTCCGCTATTCCCCTGAACAACGACATGCCTATATGCGTATGTGTATTCACGAATCCGGGGATGATGATGCCTCCATCGGCATCGATGATATGTTCTTTTGGAATCCCAAGTTGATCCAGGCGCACCTGGTCGAACGGGCCTACTTCCCTTATGGTGGTACCTGCGACAATAACCATTCCACAATCGTAGCTGGTCCACCGGTCGTCCATGGTCAATACTGTACCGTTCACTATTGCCTGCATTTCAAGAGGGTTGGGGCTCATGGAGTAAGTATATCATATATCCGGTAAGCTGGCATCGCAGGGTACATACGATGCGGTTTCTGGCAAACACTGTTGAACGTCGGCATCGGTTGTGACGAAATGTGCTTTTCTTGTTGCCCTCGAGCGTAGGGGAATGTAGTATGGAATCATATCGTATAATGATTTGTGTAGGGGGCTACGCATGAAGAAGGTAACAATGGGGGCCTTGCTGATTGTTGTTGTCGTTCTCTTGTTCTCGTCGTGTACTTCCACCGTTGCGCTAGAAGAATTCGAAACATACAGGATGGCAAACCAATCCAAGTTGGAGCAGTTGGAGGCGGAAGTCGCCGGTCTGAAACAGAAACAGGCCGAATATGTACCGTCCGCGGTGTTCGCGCAAGAACTGCAGGGAATTTCCGAGCGGGTTGTCGTGTTGGAAAACACTGTGGCGACCATAGAAGGCAGCCTGGACAGGTACGCGAAAGACGAGGAAGTTGCACGGATCAAGGCTTATGTGGACACGCTGGTCCGCGATTTCAACGGAGTCTACCGTTCATTGGATGAACTGGTCCGCATGGCCGGGTACGATTCATCGGAAGACTTCCTGCAACTGGGCCGCGATATCGTGAATGTGAACCTGAATATCAAGGCGTTGGAAAAGAAGCTGGAACAACTGCGCACGGCCATGGCTTTGTTCGTGAACCAGTAGCCACACCGAACGTACACCCGATGCCGGTGGAGGCATCGGGAAGGCATCACCCGGGAACCACCAACCACCGGCAGGAAACCCGTCAGGGAAACAAGTTCTCGGGGCGTCGTTCCGGTATGCTCACCGGTTCTGTTCCCAATGCGGCGAATTCGGGCGAGAGGAAAAGCGAGCAGAAGCAGTGCCCGTATTCGGCGATATCGTCGGCGGCGTAGACACACGGACAGAGTATGTCCTTGTCCTTTTCCCGATCATCCCAGGAGAGGCGGCAGGGGCATTGCAGATATCCCAACCGTTGGAGGTTCATCTCCAGGCCCTCTACCAGGGATTGGAGGAATTCGGCATCGCCGTTGAGGCTCCATCCCTTGTTTTTCGCCACATTGTGCACGAATTGACCGACATCGATCGTTTTGGCATCACCCATTGCCCAGCTCCTTTTCCCACGAGGCCCTGATGAAGCCCGTGAGGTAATCGTCCTCCCCGATACAGAGGAACGGATAGGAAAGCATCGTATGGAAGGTTTGCTTCACATAGGCACGGACTGCATCCTGCGACGGCTTGTCCAGTTTGTCCATATAGACATACCGGTAGGCAACACCGCTGTCGTTGAGGAAGGTGATCGCCCGTCGGCAGAAACCGCAGGTACTCAGCGCGAATACGGTCAACGGTTGTGTAGCCTGGTGGCCTTCAACGGTTGTGAATGGTATGGATTCAAGTGGTGATCCTTGAGGTTGTTTCGTCTTTTTGCCCCACATGTCGACTCCTTGTGTATACCCACTATGCCCAAATGGAACCGGTTTGTCCAGTTGATGCGCGAACAGCGGATATCCGGAGGGGAAGGACTACTCCTTGAACAAGGCGCCGTCGAGCATCTTGGGCATGCCGAGGGGGTAGTGGCGCAGGTCCCTGGGAACATAGCCGGCAATCACATCGTGGAAATTCCACAGCATCACCGGTATTCCCAACTCCTCGGAAAGCTCGATCAACTGTTCCTGCCTGTCGAATTTGGAGGATAACAGCGTAAAGAAGTCGGCGTTCCGCACCAGCGGGCGATACTCGGCTTTCACCAGCGGCATGAGGTGGTCGCTGTAGTAGAACATCATCTTGACCGTATCGAGCTGGATTCCCACGGGACGGTCGGTGAGTGATTGCATCAACTCCATCATCTCCAGGGTGACGGTATAGAAGCCGATCTTTTCCGGATGGTCGAAAGCTTCGTCGATTTCCTTGAGGAACCGCGTGGCTTCCTCTCGGGTCCAGATGAGGTTCTTCAACTCGAGCAGCCAGTAGACATCCGGATTTGCGTTGCTGATCTCACCCAATTGGGCCAGGTCCAGTACTTGGGCTCCGGCGAAATCGGGGGAGAACCAGGATCCCATATCGAGTGATCTCAACTCTTCGCTGGTCAAATTCCTGACCATATCGAAACCATGGCTGTATCGGAGCAGGATCGGATCGTGGATCAAGAGGAATTTACCATCGGAGGTCAATTGTATATCGGTTTCGATTGCGACAAAGTGGGGTTGCCCGAGTGCCCATTCGAATGCCGAATGGGTATTTTCGGGGGCATTCAACATGGAGCCCCGGTGGGCGACCGACAGGTTCCAGTCGTCGGTGAAAATGGCTTCGGCGGCGTAGTCCTTGCGCGATAGGCCGAATCCCACGCCAAAACTCGCCCGTCCGTCTTCATCCAGTTCCACGGAAGTGCTTATGCTCCAGGATTTCTCGGTACGGTAGGTGAGGGTCGCCTTGAGATTCACGGGTGATGCCGAAAGGCTGATGCCCACATTATCCAGTGATGCCCCCAGGTATCCGACGGGCCGTTCGTGGGCGAAATGGTAGCCCAGGCCTCCCGAAAGGATGCCGGCACGCCAGCCCCATGAGGCGAAGAATCCATCGTTGGCCAAATTGCCGGTTTTCAGCAGGTCGTGGCGCCATCCGAGCGACAGCAGTGCTATCGGTGTGTAGTTGCGGTATGCATCGAGATATCCGATCTGGTTGGTTGTTCCCCCCGATAGGAACGCGGGGATAAAGAGCGGGCTTCCCGAATAGAGGGAGAGTTCGGGCCCTTCGGCATGGATGATGACGGGAAATTCCCCATTGAATATCGTGTATCCCAGCGATATGTCGTCGGGAGATTCGTATGAGGTGGCATACTGTCGTTGGAATCCGAGGTGGGCCATGATATAGCGTTCCTGCAACAACAGGGGCAACTCCTGGGCTGCCAGCGTGGAGGTGAAGGTGAGCAATAGGACTGCAAGAAGCATCGGCACCCGGGGCTTCGTTCGAATCGTCTTCTTCATGGGTGTTTCAGCATGCCATATATCTTAGGAGTAAAGCAATCGGGTGGGAACTGGCCTCTCTTTACTTTTAGAGGCAAAGAGGATGGCTCTTAGAATTAATATTTTATTATGTAAAATATAAAATTATAAATTATCATTGACAAATATAAAAACCAAGATAAAATAGGAATTGAAAGGAGATACCATCATGAAAGTGACCGAAGTCATACCCTATGTAATCAAGATCAGAACCAATGCTCGAGGTGGTGTGTACTGGTTTCTCGTTAAAGTTGTTACCGATAACAATTCCGTAGGTTGGGGCGAGATATATTGGAATTCATATAATCCTGAACTTTACCAGAAGATGGTCTCTGCTGTTGCCGAGGAGTTTCTTATTGGTCAAAGTCCATTTGACATTGAAAAATTCTTTCTCAGGGTGTTCACGAAACAAGGACATTCTCATGCTGATTTGGCGCTCATGGGTATAGTAAGCGGTCTGGAAATCGCCTGTTGGGATATTATCGGAAAGGAGGTCAATCGCCCTGTCTATGAATTGCTTGGTGGCATGGTAAACGAAAAGATCAGAACGTATACATATCTGACGGAAAAGAATGATGCGATATGGTGTGAGGATTTCTGGCAAATGGAAGACGCTCTGGTTCAACGTGCCGAGGAGTGCATCGCGATGGGATTTACAGCGATAAAACTCGATCCCTTCTCGCCATATGTAAGGAATTTGACTGCAGGACAACCTCCTTTGGAAATGATGAGTAGAGCAAAGCGGATTATTAGTCATTTGCGGGATATCTGTGGAGATGTTTGCGATATTATTATCGGAACCCATGGGCAGTTCACTTCGTCCGGAGCAATTCGAGCGGCAAAAATGCTTGAACCATATGATCCCCTATGGTTCGAGGAACCAACACCGCCTGAAAACTTCACTGCGCTCGCAAAAGTTTCGAAGGCTACGAGTATTCCGATCGCAACTGGCGAACGCTTGGCAACGAAATGGGAGTTCATGCCACTGATTGAATCAAAATGTGTCGATATAATTCAATTGGATCTCTCAGGTATGGGAGGTCTTCTGGAGGCAAAGAAGATTGCAGCTATTGCTGATGCCGCACATATGCAGTTTACACCGCACTTCTGGGCTGGTCCGGTTAATTTTGCCGCACAGATACAATTGGACACTTGTTGTGCGAACTTTCTCATACAGGAAAGTATTGAGAAGATGGATTCCCACGGGTTGGACCTGTTGTTGGATGAACCGTTCAACTGGCAGGATGGTTATATAATTCCAAGTAGCAAGCCTGGAATCGGTATTTCAATTAATGAAGCTGCCATAGAGAAGTACTCAGTGAATAACTTTGATGAAAGCAATATATTGCTCTGAGATATTGAATTATGGAATAAAGAATGAAAAAATTTAAACTTAAAACGAGCGGGATAGAACTTTCCTCAATTATCATGGGTGGAAGCTCACCAAGAGGTGATTTTTTCAAATCAGCCGACTCGCGTAGAAACTTTGAAATTGTATTGTCCACAGCATTGGAAGGCGGAGTGAACACCTTCGACTGTGCTGAAGCCTATGGAGATGGTGTTGCAGAAAAAATATTGGGTAAAGTGGTTCGCCAGATACGTGACGACGTTGTACTCAGCAGCAAAGTCTCATATCACAATACAAGTGCGAAAGGAATACAGAGATCTTGTGAAGCAAGCCTGCGTAATTTAGGAACATCGTATATCGACCTATATTATTTGCACTACCCCAATAATGAAGTCCCTCTCGAAGAATCGATTGGTACTCTAATGAAATTGAAGGAAGAGGGAAAGATTAGGGCAATCGGTTTGTCGAACTTTTCATTGAACCAAATGGAAACTGCGTTATGTTTTGGAGAAATCGATGTATTGCAGCAATGTTACAGTCTGTTATGGCGAACATATGCTGAGAAATATCTATTCCCATTTTGTGTTTATCATGATGTCAGGGTTGTTGCATATGGACCGCTCGCGAGTGGATTGTTGACCGGAAAATTTTCAAAGGACTACAGATTTGAGAGAGATGATCAAAGGGCACGAGCCGGTTCCGATGGATTGTTGCTCTATTTGCCCGAGTGGTGGGATAGAACAACTTCAACTGTCGAAAAACTGAAACCTTTTGTGAATACATATGGAGTGACCTTAACCCAACTGGCAATCAATTGGGTGCTCAATAGGCCCGATGTCGATGGAGTAATTATCGGTGCACGAACCACTGGACAGGTTGTTGAGAATATCGCAAGCGAATCACTCCAGATTTCAGAAAAGGATAAACAGGAAATGGATAAGATTTCCAAGGTCTTCACAGATGTACTACCAGAATACTTGAATTATTATTTGAAGATGGTGGGTACGAATCCGGACATATAAGACTTGGAAAGCATCATAACAGCTTATGAAGCTGAGAAACAGGAGGAGAAGATGAGAAAAAAGGGATTGAGGTTTGTGATGGTCTGCATGATTATCACGATTGGAGCACTGGGTATGCTGATGGCAAGTGGTGCAAAAGAATCAGTTGTGGAAGCCCCTCCAGTAACCATTACGGTATGGAAAGGGTCATGGTGGAACAATCAAGCACCTGTCGTTGAGGCGGCATTCAATGCAACCCATCGTAATCAGGTGGATATCCAAGCGTATCCTTTCGAGGGATTAGTTGAGAAATATGTTGTGTCAATCGTGGGGAATCAGGCTGCGGACATACTTGCCGTTGATAACAATATGCTGCCACTGTTAATAAACGAAGGTCTATTGTTGCCATTTGAAAATGTTGAAAAATCCGATTTTTCCGGAGCGATTTGGGACGCAGCATCCAAAGATGGAAAACTGTATGGAATTCCATTTCGAGCAGATACGAGTGGTGTTTTCTATAACAAAGACATGTTTGATGCCGCAGGTGTAGCATATCCAAAAGAGAACTGGACCTGGGATGATTTTCTGGATATCGCTATTAAATTGACGAAAGGAAATCAACAGTATGGGTTCGGCATCTCCGGAAGTGCCGCAGCAGCAACTGACTTCGAGGCTGAAGTATTACCCATGATTTGGGCTTTTGGTGGAGATATAATCAGGGACAACAAGATGGTGCTGGACGAACAGGGTGCGATAAAGGGTCTCCAATTCTGGGTAGATCTAGCCAACAAGCATAAAGTTTCGCCTGCAGGAGCTGTCAACTACGACAACAAGGATTATATCGAGTTCTTCCTGAACGGAAGAGTAGCAATGATGATGGGTGGGTCGAATGTCATTCCAATGCTAAAAGAAAAAGCTGCCGACATCGATTGGGATTTTGCTCCTGTCCCTGGTAAATCCAAAGGGTTTGGGGTAGCTTATGCGATTCCTGTCTCATGTAAAAATCCTGAGGCGGCTCGTGAGTATATCGATTGGTTCACAACGCCAGAAATTCTGTCTGAATACACAATCAGGATGCCGGCAAGAGCTACAGCAACGAATAATCCCCCATGGAATGATCCCATGTATGTCAAGGTTATGAATGCGGCAGTCGATTCAAAGTCTCCACCTTTGAATCCCCGATGGGTTGAAATTCGTGCAATGATGATTCGTGAGATGCAAAAAGTCCTTACCGGACAAACAAAGTCAGTTGAAGAAGCTGCTAGAATTATGACCCAACAAGGGAACACGATGTTGGGGAATTAGTCTCATAGACTTTTAGGGAGGATTGGAAGATGTAAGCTTCCGGTCCTCCCATAACTCAAGGAGAATGTTTTGAAAACTAGGTATCAAGGATATTTATTCATCTTGCCGGCAACAATTCTATTGGTTTTGTTGATGGTATACCCTATGTGGAAGACGTTTACATATTCTGTTACCGATTTCAAACTCATAGGTAACAGTTCGACCTTTGTAGGATTGCAGAATTTTAAAGCAGTCATGGCAAGGTACGATTTTCTCAATGTATTGAAAAATACTTTGATTTGGGTGGTTGTGACGGTATTTTTCCAGTTTGCACTGGCGATGATTGTCGCATTGTTTCTCAATGTGAAATTCAGAGGACGGGCAGTTGTCCAGATCATCGCTCTCATTCCTTGGACCATTCCTTCGGTAGTTTCCGGCAATACTTGGAAATGGATATTTCAAACGGATTTTGGACTGATGAATGCATTGTTGAGGCAAATCGGATTAGGTGAATTTGTCCAACCCTGGTTGTCTCAGCCAAAGATGGCCTTTTTCTCAGTATTGTTCGCTGCTATCTGGCAAGGGTATCCATTTCTCATGATCATGCTTCTCTCTGGATTGAAGGGAATTCCTGAGGACCAATACGAAGCGGCGATGATCGACGGAGCCTCTCCAAGCCAGAGGTTCCGATACATTACTGTTCCAAATATTAAAAATATCATTGTGATAGTAATCACTTTGCAAATCATATATGCATGGAATACATTTGATATCATTTTTGTTTTGACTGGTGGAGGTCCTGGAGGTGCGACCGAGATCCTTGGTTTGTTTATTTATAAACTTGGATTCTCCGCTTTCAACTTTTCTGAGGCAGCCGCAGTAAGTGTACTTTTGTTGGCTTTTGTTATCGTGATCCTAATGCTGAGGAATTTTCTAACCAAAAAAGAAACAGGGACTATTTATGAGAAAAAGAAAATTACGTTATAAGATTCTGATAACACTCGGCATCTTGTTAATTTGTCTTTACAGCCTTTTGCCAATATTTTGGGTACTTAGTACCTCGTTCAAACAACCTGACGTCATCTTCTCCGACCCACCACAATGGATTCCGAAGAATCCCACCTTTGATAATTATAAGACTGTAATTCAGAATCCAGCTATGATCCAGTATTTCAAGAATACCGTAATAATCTCATTGAGTTCGACTGTGTTGTCCGTGGTGATCGCAGTACTTGCGGCATATGGATTCAGTAGGTATAAGTTCCGCGGTCGAAGTGTGTTTCTTGGGATGTTCCTATTCAGTCGGATTTTGCCCAGGGTCTCGTTAATTTTGCCTTTCTTTATCATTCTGAGAAATATTAGACTTTTAAACACTCATCTTGGAATGATAATAGTATACATCATTATCGGATTGCCAATAACTATTTGGTTGGCGAAAGGTTTCTTTGATAAAATACCTATAGAGATCGAAGAATCTGCAATCCTTGATGGATGTGGGCCTTTGACAATCCTTTTAAGGATTATTGTGCCGATTTCAGCCCCGGCGATTGGAGCAATTGCGATGTATGCATTCATACTTGCTTGGAATGAATTGTTGTTGGCCTTGATTCTAACACTAGATATTTCTACCCAAACCATTTCAATTGGTTTATCATACTACAAGTTGGAGTTTGGTATAAGTTGGGGGAATCTGATGGCGGGATCGGTTTTGATGAGTATTCCAGCAGTGATTGTCTTTATCTTCTTTCAAAAGAACCTTGTCGATGGTTTGACGGCGGGATCCGTCAAAGAATAGCATTAGAAATTTTGGACATCTTGTTACATAAAAGATCCTAAGGATAGTAGATATTGATACAAGTATTGGATCGTGCAGTAAGTATTTTGGATTTCATAGCGCAAGCGAATGTTCCGGTTCGGTTACCTGAAATAGCACAGGGAACCGGGATCGGAGAGTCTACATGTGCAAATATCATCTCATCACTGGTTGAAAATGGACTTCTTGAAAAAGAGGGTGCTCGACGAAAATATTCCTATTCAATAGGTCAAAAGATTCAAGAATTGTCCAAACGTAAGGTTACTGTGGAATTGGTACGAAGAATCGCGGCAATCGCGATGGATAGTTTCGCATCGGAGGTTGGAGTATCTTGTATTCTTGCAGTGTTGGAACATCAGTATCGTGTGATTATTCATGAGTCAAAACCTCAAACACGGCTGCAGGTTGTTCATCATCAACGCTACCCCGCCTACGCAAGTAGTTTGGGAAGATTTATCCTTGCCCATTATGAAAATGAAACTCTTAACCAGTTTATCGAGCAATTTGGATTGCCTGATAAAGGTGTCTGGCGAGGTGTGGAAGATCTTGAAACTATGCAAATGGAATTCGATACAATAAGAAATTATGTTATGAAGCCAAAGATCGTGGAAGAAGATCATGTTGTAATGATGTTTGCTCCGATAATGGATCAAAATAAATTTATTGCAGCTTTGGGCATGTATTTACCAATCAGTAATTTCAATGAAACTTCGTTTAAGCTAATAAAGACTAAGTTTTCGAACATGTTGGATTTTATCCAAAAGAAAATGCATCAATATGAATGAGAATTTGTTTTTACCACAATAATTTAAAGGGAATATTAACACCCGAACAGAAAATACCACTGATTTAAAGCAATCGGGTGGGGCATGCAGGGTCCGGTATTATGTGCTCAAAGTAACCTTTTCTAGACCTCTTGACGGAATCATCCTACCGGCAGTATGGTATGACCAATAGTCATGTGACTGTTAGTCATACTGTTGGAGGAGCTACGATGAATTATTTCGCGATTGTGTGCCTTGTATGGGCAGGAATCGGAATTGCCACCAGGATTCTGATGATGGCTTATGGTGAGAGATGGAACCGGTGGGAAATGACCCACGCCTACGCTGTGCAAAGACCGCGGTGGGTGCTGGTTGTGGCGGGTGTGGGAATTGCCTTCATCGCGTTCACCTGGTATAAGGTGTTCACCACCGATGTACCGTATAGCTGGATTATCGCGACGTTGGTGTCGCTCACTTCGATAAAGTTGTCCGCATTGCTGTTCCAATATGACAAGTTCCGGACTTTTGCATCGGAGATCCTCAACGATCGGCATAAGAAGATGAAATTGACCGTCTCGGTAGCACTTATGTCGATCGTGTTGTTGGCCATGGGGTTCCAGCTCTATTGACCTCCGATAATTCTCGAGCGAGTGTGGGGATCTTAAGGCCATCATGATACCGGGAGGTGCGAGATATGCCCAAGCAGACCTATTTCAATCTACCGCCGAAGAAGCGGGAAGCGATAATCGACGGAGCGAAGCAAGCCTTTGCCCGGCAGCACTACGATCGGGTGACCATTGACAGTATCGTCGCCCGTGCGGGCATTCCGAAAGGCAGCTTTTACCAGTACTTTTCGGGAAAGGACGATCTCTATTCCCATATGTTCGCGAATATCGGAACGGAGAAGTACCAGCTGTTGGTACAGGAGTTGGAATCCAGGCCGCACGGGACTTTTACCGAAGCGATCCTGGTGTTGATGCATCGGGCAAGCGAATTCGACGGGCAGGACGCCGACATGGTGATGCTCAAGCAGCGGTTTCTCCAGGAGTGTCCCCAGCAGGTGAAGCAACAGATCATGCAACGCATGGTCCCCGAAAGCATGGAACTGTTTGCCCACGTCATCCGTCGGTTTGTCGGGAACGGCGAATTCCGGCAAGATATCCCGATCGGGCAGGCGGCCTATATGCTCACCGCCTCGGTGCTCATGCTGGACACCTATCCGTTGGAGGAGGGCGAGGACCATCGCCAGGCTTTTAAAACCATGGTGGATATGCTCGCCGCCGGGTTGCGACTCCGGTCGTAGGAATACTTTTTGCTCCCGCTCCTTCAGCCGTTGTTGTTGACCTTAACGCCTCCAGAATATACACTTTCTTGTGACAGTATCTAAAAAAACAGTAACGATGGGAGATGTGACATGGATAACAGGACAATGGCGAATGCATTGCGGATCCTCAGCATGGACGGCGTGCAGAAGGCGAATTCGGGACACCCCGGTGCTCCGATGGGCATGGCCGATATGGCCCAGGTAGTATGGCGCAAGGCCATGCGACACAATCCCAAGAATCCCCAGTGGGCCAACCGGGACCGTTTTGTCCTCTCCAATGGACACGGGTCCATGTTGCTCTATTCCCTGCTCCACCTGACCGGCTACGACTTGCCGTTGGAGGAGCTCAAGCAGTTCAGACAGCTCCATTCCAAGACCGCGGGACATCCCGAATACAAGCTTACCCCCGGAATCGAGACAACCACCGGTCCGCTTGGACAGGGGCTTGCCAATGCGGTGGGCATGGCGACTGCCGAAAAGATACTCGCCTCCCAGTTCAATCGGGATGGATTTCCCATTGTGGACCACTATACCTACACATTCATGGGCGACGGCTGCATGATGGAAGGTATTTCCCATGAGGCGGCATCGCTGGCAGGAACCTGGAAGCTGGGCAAACTGATCGCCTTTTACGATGACAACGGCATTTCCATCGATGGAGAAGTCGAACAATGGTTCACCGACGACACGGCGAAACGGTTCGAAGCCTACGGTTGGCACGTGGTGCGCGCGATCGATGGGCACGATGCCGAGGCTGTCGAAGCTGCGATCAAGCAGGCGAAGGCAGTCGCGGACAAACCGACCTTGATCGTCTGCAAGACCACGATCGGTTTCGGCTCTCCCAACAAATCGGGCAAGGAGGACTGCCATGGTGCTCCGTTGGGTATCGATGAAGTCGCATTGAGCCGCAAGCAGCTCGGGTGGCAGTACGATGAACCGTTCTTTGTACCGAAAGATATCTATACCGCATGGGATTGCACTGCCACAGGTGCCGATTACGAGAAGGAATGGAACGGACTGTTCGACGCGTATGCGAAGAAATATCCTATGGAAGCCGCGGAGTTCACCCGTCGACTCGCAGGGGATATCCCTGCCGGTTGGGAAGAGAAGTTCGATGCCTTTATCGCAAAATGGCAGCAGGAAGGGCTCAAGGTCGCTTCCCGCAAGGCCTCGCAAATGGTATTGGACCAGATTGGTCCCGATTTTCCCGAGTTGCTCGGTGGGTCGGCGGACCTGGCTCCTTCGAACTTGACCATGTGGAAAGGTTCCAAGGCATTTTCCGCCGAAGATGCCAACGGGAACTATCTCCACTATGGTGTGCGTGAGTTCGGCATGTCTGCGATCATGAACGGCATGGCGTTGCACGGTGGGTTCCTTCCATATGGCGGAACCTTCCTGATCTTCATGGAATATGCCCGCAACGCGGTGCGCATGGCTTCACTTATGGGATTGCATGTCGTGTACGTCTATACCCACGATTCCATCGGATTGGGTGAGGACGGACCTACCCACCAGCCGGTCGAACAGCCGGCGATGTTGCGCATCACCCCGAACCTCGAATCTTGGAGACCTGCCGATGCGGTGGAGACCGCGGTAGCCTGGAAGAGTGCGATCAAGCGCACCGACGGTCCGGTCGCCCTCATGCTCAGCCGGCAGAACCTGGTACCCCAGGCCCGTAGCGCAGAGCAGGTACAGGCAATCGGGAAGGGCGGATATGTCCTGTGGGAGAGTGGAAAGCGGCCCCAGGTCATTCTGATCGGAACCGGAAGCGAAGTTTCGCTGGCCATGGAGGCGGCACAACGCCTTGCGGCCGACGGAACGTCCGTGCGGGTGGTATCCATGCCCTGTTGCGAAGTGTTCGAGAAGCAACCGGCAGAGTACCGCGAGTCGGTGTTGCCTTCCGGTGTCACCAAGCGTGTCGCGGTCGAAGCCGCGATCGCCGACTACTGGTACAAGTATGTCGGTCTGGACGGCAAGATCATCGGTATGCGCAGTTTCGGCGAGTCCGCTCCGGCCGACCAACTGTACAAACTCTTCGGCATCACCGCCGATGCGGTGTACGACGCTGCCGTTTCGTTGCTGTGACAGCGTAGAGGGAAAGGGATTTTCGGTGGGAAGCGACTTCGGTTGCTTCCCATTTTTCTCATGTACGTAATGCGAAGGTATTGGTATACTTCCGATACGACATGTTGTAGGGAGCGGATCATGAAGATTGCATTGGTGTCCATGGACCAGGTGTGGGAAGACAAGGAAGCGAACAAGGTACGGTGCAGGCAGTTCATCGAACGTGCGGCCAAGGATCGGGCGGACCTGATCGTGTTCCCGGAGATGACGCTCACCGGTTTCTCCATGGATATCGCCCGTACCGCAGAACATGCCGATTCGGCGCATACGCTCCATTGGTTCCGGACCCAAGCGGTCGAATACCGTATCGCGATCGTCATGGGTTATGTGCAATGGTCCACCGACGAACAGCGCGCTTTGAACAAATGTGCCTTGATTTCCGCGGAAGGGACTGTGTTGGGGACGTATGTGAAGACCCACCCGTTCAGCCTGTCGGGGGAGGACCGGGTGTTCGAGAAGGGAAACGAGCTGCAGACGTGCGATTTCGGTGGCGCAACCTTCGGGCTCACCATCTGTTACGACCTGCGCTTTCCCGAATTGTACCAGGGACTATCAAAGACCTGCAGCGTGATTGTGAATATCGCAAACTGGGCATCGAAGCGCACACTCCACTGGAGCACGCTCCTGCAAGCCAGGGCCATTGAAAACCAAGTGTTCATGATCGGGGTGAACCGGACAGGATCTGTACCGGACGGGCAGTCCTACGACCACAGCTCGGCGATCTTCACTCCCTTCGGTAATCCCGTCGCACCCTTGGAGGAGGACGGCGAGTACGGGGTGTACACTATCGACCTGGAGGAAGCCGCGACGGTCCGCTCTGCCTATTCGGTGAAACTGGACCGCCGGGTCGATTGGTACAAGACCATCCTCTGATACCCATTCCTCACGGCACCGTGGACATCACTTGTTCATGGTATCGGTAGCCGTTCCCTCCGCGAGCTCCGCCGCCAAGGCGAAGGTTTCGCTCAATGTGGGGTGTGGGTGGATCGTCAAGGCGATATCCTCCGCCACAGCTCCCATCTCCAAGGCCAGGACCGCTTCTCCGATCAACTCGCCTGCATTCTTGCCCGTTATGCCGGCACCGAGCAACCGGCCGGTCTTCGGGTCGAACAACGCTTTGCTCACACCATCGGTGGCCATCGAGCTCATTGCCCTCCCGCTGGCCTGCCAGGGGAACGAGGCTTTCTTGTAGGGTATGTCCCGAGCCTTGGCCTCCTGTTCGGTCAGTCCGATCCAGGCGATCTCCGGTTGTGTGTAGGCGACCGAAGGAATACCCATCGGAGTGAAGGCGGAGGGTAGTCCGCACGCTACCTCGGCCGCTACCTTGCCCTGGTGCGATGCACGGTGGGCGAGCATGGGGTCTCCTGTGACATCACCGATGGCAAAGATGTGCGCAACATTCGTCCGTTGCTTCTGGTCGGTGACGATCCATGCCCGTTCATTGGTCTTTACCGCTGTCTTGTCGATACCGATGCGATCCGCATTCGTACGTCTGCCGACAGCGACGAGCACGACATCGGCTTCGACGGTCGCCGGAACGTCCTTGCCCTCCAGATGCACGAGCAGGGCTTTCTTGCCGGCTTCCACCTTGGTTACCTTGGTCGAGGTATATATCGCCTCGTATTGCTTCTTGATCTTCTTGAGCAACGGTTGCTTCAGATCCTTGTCGGCTGGAGGAATGAGCGCGTCGGTCGCCTCGACTATGGTGATCTTCGAACCGAGGCCGTGGTAGATGGCTGCCATTTCCAAGCCGATGATGCCACCACCGATGATCAGCATGCGCTTCGGGATCGAGCTCAGTGCCAATGCACTGGTCGAATCCCAGACCCGTTCGTCCTCGTAGGGAATCCCGGGAAT
>PGXU01000025.1 GCA_002839335.1 Spirochaetae bacterium HGW-Spirochaetae-4 | reverse complement strand
CGTGGTACAAGTCGAGATGTACGAGGGTATTCCTGGAAGTGAGGATGAGCCTGTTTGGCAGGGAGTCTATACATTGCGGATTGTTAACGATGAGATAACGAGTGGAATCGTTGTGATATCCGAGGAAGAGTTTAGCTTAGGGATTGGGAGTGTTACTCTGACCATTGAGGAGGAAATGGACAACCCTTTCGACGTATCTTTTACCGGTTTGCCTGAGTCGGTAAAAGAAGAGGAAGATGTGACGGTGATGGCCGTAGGCACATACGGGGATGAAGCAACATTCCGATGGTTTGTGAATGGCAGAAGTAGAGGTATAAATGCAAATGAATACATATTTTCTTCCAATTCTGCCGGCCTTTATAACATCAGCCTTCTTGTGAGTGACGGGGAAGTTGTTGGCGGTCATCGGCAACCGGTGGAGGTCCTCCAGGCCACCACGGAAGTTGCCGCTGACCTTGCATCGCTTGAGATTGGGTATGCAGGGGAGGATACCTCTGCGAACGTGACGGAAAATGTGATTTTACCTGTTACTGGGTTGAATGGGACACATATCACGTGGAACAGCAGTGATGAAAGTCTAGTCAACTGTAGTGGATTGGTGACACGACCGGCCCATTCTGCTGGAGACGCGGCAGTACAACTTACAGCAACAGTCACGCGTGGAACTGTTGCGGAGACCAAAAGTTTTACACTAACTGTCGCCAAGCTGCCTCAGACCGATGCCGAAGCTGTCGCAGCGGACAAGGAATTGTTGGAAGTCGGATTTGCAGGTTTGGACAACGCGGACAACGTCACCCAAAATGTGAATCTCCCGTCAAGTGGAACGAATGGCACAACAATTACATGGAGCAGTGGTGCGGTTGAGACCATCTCCACCAGCGGGGTAGTCAACAGGCCCGACTACACCGGGGAATCGGATGTGACGGTGGTGCTCACTGCGACAATCAGTAGAGGCGGGATTAGCGAAACCAAGACTTTTTCATTGACGGTGAAGATCATTTTGCAAGAGCAGACGGTTACCTTCGTCAGTAATGGAGGAAGCTTGGTGGATCCCCAAACCGTATACTGGGGATATACAGTAGGCGAGCCAACAGCCCCCACCAGGGTGGGATTCAGCTTCGAAGGATGGTTCACAGATAGTGAACTGACAGACCAATGGGATTTCATCCATGATTATGTAGATGGCGATATTACTCTCAATGCGAAGTGGGGCGATGGCTACAGGATCAGCTTCAACAGTCAAGGAGGACTTAATCCAAGTCCAACTTATATAACGGTCGGGTATGGATTGGCGTATGGAGAGCTGGCAAATACAGCAAAAGTTGGGCATACATTCCAAGGGTGGCATGTGGATCCAGAAGGAGAGGGAGGTGAAGTCACCCCAGATACGATTGTCGCGATTAATGCAGATCACATACTTTATGCGGTATGGCAGCCCAATACACAAACCATAACATTTGATGCTCAGGGAGGACTTTATGACGGCTCAGATACCATGATAGTGACGTATGGGCAGATGTATGGCGAATTACCTATAGCAACCCGTGAAAGCTATAACTTTTCTGGATGGTGGACAGGACTTGATGGAACTGGAAGTCTGGTGACCGAATCGACTGTTTTCACCGGTACTATAGATCGGACACTATATGCCAAGTGGACTTTCGATGTTATTGTTGGACCCGCTGGTGGATTGGTGTTCTATGATAATCCGAATTACGAAATTGATGGTTGGAGGTATCTGGAGGCAGCACCGTATGGATGGTATGATAAGGAAACTCATTCTGCTGGAACCTATATAGGAGATGATGATCCATATATTCAATGGGGTGCTCAAGGATATACGGTCGATCCTCCTGCAACTGCTACTGGAATAGGGACTGGGGCGAAAAACACTGCAAATATTATAAGTTATCATGATACTTTGTGGACATTGTATCCAGAGAAGGGAGATTATTACGCCAATCCTAAAGATTATTATGAGGGGAATGATGGAACGGTAGCGGCGAAAATATGTGATGAATTCTCAATTGAAAATGAGGGGGTAATTTACGACGACTGGTTCCTTCCTTCTAAGGATGAGTTGAATTTCATGTACCAAAACCTTCAAATGCAAAGTAAAGGAGGTTTTTCCTGGAACTACTACTGGAGTTCCTCAGAGAGTAACGATGAATTTGCATGGATCCACGAATTCCAAAATGGAGGGCAGTATGACTACGCGTTCGGTGGTCGAGCTAACGCATATAAAGTTCGGCCCGTACGGGTTTTTTAGGAGCCATTCAACGATTTATCTATTTTACCATTAAGGGAGTGCAGGGGGCGAAGAGCCCCTTGCTGCTTCGTCCGAACTTCTTGATGATGTATTACTTCGGATGATTCCTACCCAACATATCAGGTATCCTTAGTAATCTTCCATATTGAACGTCTTGCGGAGGAGCAATATTGATTGCTTCTTCCAATATACATATATGTTATAAAACTTTTTATTGTATCATTATATTTAGCCTGGCTACGATCCCGCGGATGAATCAGCGTATGGTTAACCAGATCGATTGCTTTTGATCCCAATATAAAGAAAACAACAAAACCTTCCAATCAGTGGGCAAGCATTCTCAGAAAAAAAAGCCCTGGAGAAAAATTTCGATAGCAATAGTAGTCAAGGTCAGGATGATAGAACCTTCAAATTCGAACTAATCATGATTCAGGTACCTTTGGGTAAATGTTGTTGTGTTTGTTTAGTTTTGCCTCCAATCTATGGGTTTTTAATTGCATTGTATGCTTTGTGCAAACAATCCGACTTAATAGACCTATACCACCTATTTCAAAACACGCTTGATTTATTGATTTAAATTGCGATTCAGGATATTTCTCAAAATACGTTTGGATTTCTTTTGAATTCCTAAAATTTTGTACGGTAATTTCAAGATCCTTTATATGGCTCTCGTGCATTTCAAAAAAAGATTTGTCATCATACTTAATAATAAATATTGATTTTTCTAAATCACTTTCTGAGGATCCCTGGATGTTTGAATCATCCATATCTTTAGACATGGATAAACTTGTTGCTTTAACAGTAAATGTTGAAAAAATTTCTGATCCTGCTCGGCTATCAAAATTAGCATCATTAAGATAAACCCGACCAATATCAATTCTATCATCTTTATAGTATAAATTTAAAATATATAGAGCCCCCATAGAGTGAATCAAATTGCAAATATTCGCTTTAGCTAAGGAATTTTTTCGATCGTGTTTTATTGCTTGATATGCTTGTTTCCATTTGCTTCCGCTTGTTCCTCGCTTATTAGCTTTATGCAAAGGGTTAATTATCTGATGTTTAATATCTGTGAAATAGAAATTTATGGAGGTAAGCTTTAATTGTTTCTTACTCAGTTTCCATTTCTGTTCTAATAAATCTAGACAATCAGTATCAAAATATGGGTCGCGAGGGGTTCCCGCAATATCGTCAATTGGTGACATGTCCCCTCCAAGTTGTTGGTAAAGATCTTTAGCAAGAGCCTCAATCTCTATAGAACAACGAACAATTAGATCTGCAATAATTGCCGAATATACCCCTAGCTGATCGTCAGCAAAGTGGATGTAATTTGCAACAGCTAAACACTCGTTTTCCAAATTTTTATATATAGGCCAATACAAATTAGGAACGGTCATTTGGTATGCCTCCAAAGTTGTTTTTAAAAGCAACTTAAACTAATCATAAGACAACTAAGTGAATAGCACAAATGAATATCTTGTTTTGGTGCATACGGACTATATGCTGTACGAGCATGGCTGGAACATCGTGAAGACGATCGATATTAGGAAAAAAATCCATAACTAGAGAAAAGTGGGCTTGTAGGGCATTTCTAGAGAGGTTTGTGGAAATCCTAAACATAATCCTGATCCGACTTAAATCTTCACACGGTAGCAGCCACATGCCTCGACAAAAACAACCAGCCTGTTCGACTGGTTGTTGCTTGATGGGCGCGATTGGGTTTGAACCAACGACTTCTACCGTGTGAAGGTAGCACTCTCCCGCTGAGTTACGCGCCCTTGTACTTGGGATATCGTACGGGAAAATCACTGTTTTGTCCATATGACTTGAAACAGAAAATGAAAACCGCTAGTATCTCCGTATGGTGTTGCTTTTGCAACGAAGAAGGAAACAACATGGAACCATACAATCACATGCTCATGCAGACGCCGCTGTTCAATTCGCTGACCGCGGATGAACTTCCCCATATGCTCAATTGTCTGAATGCCCGCAAGAAAACCTACGAAGCGAAGGAATTCATCATCCATGAAACCGACGTGACCGAGGACCTCGGCATCGTGTTGCAAGGCCAGGTGCAGATAATCACCGAGGACTTCCTCGGCAACCGGTCCATAACGGCGAAACTGGGACCGGGACAACTGTTCGGCCAAGTCGCGGCAAGCAAGAAGGCCGCATCGAGTCCCGTCTCGGTCATGGCGGACACCGACAGCGAGATTTTACTGCTGAAGTTCCACAAACTCGTCGCACCCTGCACACGGGCATGCTCATTCCATTCACGGGTGATAGAGAACATGATGAACGTCCTGTCGGACCGGAACCTCATGATGAACCGCAAGCTGACCATCCTGTCCCAACGCACGATGCGCGACAAGCTGCTGACATTCTTGGCATGGCAAAGCCAGGACAAGATGTCGAACGAATTCGACATACCCTTCAACCGCGACGAACTGGCAGACTACCTCTGTGTGAATCGCAGCGCACTCTCACGGGAAATATCGAACATGATCTACGAGGGAATAATCAGCAGTGAGCGCAACCACTTCACGTTGCATGAGAAGGCCTTGCAGTAGAAGCCTCAACGACCTTGACGCGATCGTACCAGATCACGCAGGTCCAACGCCTTCTGGTCCCAGGGGAGGGGAATCCCATAGCGGTCGCCACTGCCGATCTTGATCTCCGAAGGGGGACGACCCTCCACGATCCAGGTGAGATGCGGCATATCGTCGTCAGGGCCGAAGAGCGTCAACGCTGCATCCTGGCGGTAGGCGATACCACCGTCGGTGTACTGGCCCAAGACCGTATTGACCGTCGATACCACCACCAGCGCACCCACCTGGTCGGGGGTGAACGCATCGTCCGTATGGCGGTGGAAAAGCAGGGGCGAACCATCGGCCGGAATTTCGACGAACAACACCTCGCCCTGCAAGTCACCCCAATACTGGTCCCCAAGGGAATGCTTGTCGGCAACCTCGGTGACAAAAGGTGTGAAGGCAGCGGCGAAAAGATCCAAATCCTGCCCCTGTATGGTTGAGAACTGCAACCCGCCGTCGGTCACCGTCGGTCCGAGCAACGCCGAGCGCGTACCCTCCACCAAGTCGAACACGTAGACGGTCCCATTGTCGTTGGCATTGCGGTAGAAGACCTTGTTGTCGAGCAATTGCAAACCCGTGGCACCATCGGAGACGATCCTGGCAAGAGCGGAACCATCCAAATGACTGACATATATGCCGCCGTTGGTACAGGTGGCAGCCAACCAGTGGCCCCAGACGGCATACTCGTCTACATCCTGGTAGAACGCCTTCTCGGGATACCCCCCGACAAGCTGTTGGCGCATGAGCGTCGTCCCCTGCTTGTAGTAGAGCCACGATCCGGCCAGCTGGATATCCTCGTATGGACCGCCGACCAGACGTCCGGCCATCATCTTTTTGGCAATGTCGATGCGTCTGATCACCGAAGCCCCGCCCGTATTCGCCAGCATATAGGCGATTCCCTGCGAGACACCGACCAGGTCACCTGCATTCCTGTACACCAGTTGGGGGAGCCCCAATTGGAGTCCCTCGGCATCGTCGACCAGTTGGATGCTCCACAGGTTCCCATCACCCAAGGTGCTCGCATAGACGGTGTCGCCGAGCATGTGGGCCGATTCGACCGATACGTCGAGCAATTGCGCTACCGCGAAAGTCTGCGTATCCAAGCTGAACAGATAGTTGTTGTCGGCGGCATCGATGTAGACGATATGCCTACCGTGCATGCCAACGAGCGTACCGTCGAGCGGTGCGAGGATATCGTTGCGGGCGTTGGAGCTGCCGATCTGCGAGACCGGAAGGTGCTGGAGATACCGGACAACCGAGCCGTCCTCGAACGTCATGGAGTTGATCACCAGCAATGCTTTGTCGTGGATCTGCACATAGCCGCCGTTACGCATGTTGGAGGCCGAATTACCCCGCAACGCGCCCTCGGGATCAAACAACTGGTCGTTTATCCTGTTGGCCATCTGCTGGGCGGCCTCACCGTCGATTACGATGCGGTCCATACCGGTGCAGCCGATGGACACGAGGGCCACACCGGCAAGTACCACAAGCAAACGGACCATAGGGAAAAACCTTTTCACATGCACCATGATACCCGAACTCTATCGGCAAGTGGAGAGTACGTCAAGAAAAAGCAACCGCTTCGTGAGTCCGTCCGCTGCGGTAGATGCCCTCTATGATCCGGACCGTCTCCCTGCCGTCTTCCCCGGTGACCAGGGGTATGGACCCTTCGTGTATGGCACGCACCAGGTCTTCGATTTGCCGGGCGAAGAAGTAGGTGGTCGCATCCACGGTCTTGAAGAAGGCCTCGTCCTGCTGTTTGAAGGTCGCAAGAAGTGCCTCTTCACCCGGAATCGTCCACAAATCGTTCACCGGTGGCTCGGCCACACCGCTCATACCGGCAATGAACATGGCACCGCCATCGGTTTGGACACCCACCGACGCACCGCTGGAGCCATGCACATGGACCTTCGCGTAGATTCCTGGTTTCTGGGAGTTGCTCACCAGGATCGAGCCCATGCCTCCGTTGGCGAACCTGATGGTCGCGACAGCGGAATCCTCGACTTCGATATAGGGGTGGTTCACATTGTCCCACTCGGCTTGGATACGGGAGATCGGGCCCATGAACCAGTGCAGCAGATCGAACTGGTGGGGTGCCTGGTTGATGCATACGCCACCACCTTCGGTATCCCACTTGCCGCGCCACGGGTCGCTGCTGTAGTACTGTTCGTCACGCCAGCCCAGGATGACCACTTGGGCAAGGGCCGGTTTGCCGAGCTTGCCGCTGTCGATCGCCTCGCGGATGCGCATGGTCGACGGGTACCAACGGCGTTGGCTCACCACCGACAACAGTTTTCCCGCCCGTTCGCCGGCCAGGATCATATCGGTGCATTCGGCCTCGGTGAGTGCCATGGGTTTCTCCACCAACACGTGGCACCCGGCGGCGAAAGCCTCCAGTGTATCGTCATGGTGGCGGGGGTGGGGTGTGGATATGATCACCGCATCGATATGGTCCAGTTCCACCATGTCGGCGACTGTCTGCCTGCTGGCGATATTCCACTTGGCGGCAAATTCGTCGCGACGGGTACTGTTCCGTCCGCACACCGATACCAGTTGGCCGCCGAACGCCTCGCGCAAGGCCTGAGCATGCAAGTGGGCGACCTTTCCATATCCCATCAAACCGAAACGAATCGTATCCATGTAATCCTCCTACGGTTCCAAGACGACCTTGAGCAATCCGGCTTCACGTGCGTAGAGTCGCTCGAACCACTGCTGGCCCTCCGAAAGGGGAGCGCTGGCGCTGACAAGCGGCATAACATCGATCTTCTTGCGGGCCATGAGGTCGAGGACCAGCGGATATTCGCCGGCCATGGCACACGAGCCGTACAAGGTGATCTGACGCGTCACCACCGGTTGCAACGGCAGTTCTATCGTTGGACTGACATTGCCGATCAAGGTGACCGAGCCACCCTTGCGGACAATCGAGATCGCTGTCTTTATGGGAGCAGTGGCACCTACCGCTTCGAATACCCGATCGATTCCACCAATACCTGCGGCGGTGGCGACCGATGCTGCCAGATTCGGATCCGCCGGATCGAAAGCGGCATCGGCACCGAATTCCATGGCGGTCTTGCGACGTCCCGCATCGGTATCGAGGGCAATGATCCTACCACTGGTCGAGGCTCTCAGGACCTGGATCAGCAACAGGCCGATCAAGCCCGTCCCCACGACCGCGACCGTATCGTTCAGTCCCACCGGGGTGATGTGCAAGGCATGGGCGGCAACCGCGGCCGGTTCGGCCAGGGCAGCCTCCACATACGAGAGTCCTTCAGGAAGCGGGTAGATGATATGGTCGGGAACCAGCACGTATTCGGCGAAGGTCCCGTCCTGGCGGTATTCGTCGCAGGATACTCCGAGCACCTTGCGGTTGTCGCACAGGTTCACTTCGCCCACGCGGCAATGCCGGCATGTACCACAGAAGATCGTGGAGTCGAACGTCACCCGGTCTCCGACAGCGACCGTGGTCACGCCACTGCCGACCTCGACGATATCGCCGGAAGCCTCATGTCCCATGATCACCGGCGGAATGCGTCGGCCGGTACTGCCGTCGAACCCATGGACGTCGGAGCCGCAGATCGCTGCGGCCCTCACGCGTACCAACACATCGTGGGCACCGGCGACGGAAGGCTTGGGCACCTCCTTGAACGTCAGATGCTTGTATTTCTCCATCACCAGTGCTTTCATATGCTTGTCGCTCCTATACTATCGTATCTCTTAGCGTTGTATCCGTGCCGATCCGCCCTGGGCGAATGCCTCGACCTGTTCCAAGGTAGCCATGGTCGTATCCCCGGGGAATGTGGTCAACAGCGCACCGTGGGCCCAACCGAGACGCAATGCCTCTTCGGGGGTCTTGCCCGAGAGCAGACCGTAGATCAGCCCCGCGGCGAATCCGTCTCCACCACCGACGCGGTCGTACACGTCCAGCGAACAGGTGGGTGCCTGGTATGCCTGGCCGTCGAGCCACAATACCGCACTCCAGTCGTGGCGGTTGGTCGATCGGACCTCGCGCATCGTGGTCGCGACAGCCTTGATGTTGGGGAAGCGTTTCGCCACCGTCTCCATCATGCCGAAGAACACCGAGGGGTCGAGCTTGGAATGCTTATCCACCTTGGGACCTTCGAGGGCCAGGCCCATCTGCAGATCCTCCTCGTTTCCAACCAGCACATCGACATGTTCTACGATCCTGCTCAGGATTGTCTGGGCCTGCACGACGGGATCGACTCCCTTCGCGGCATTGGCTGCCCACAGCTTGGCGCGGTAGTTCAAATCCAGGGAGACCACGGCTCCAGCCTCATGGGCGGCTTTCATGCCTTCGATCACCACTTCGGGGGTCGTATCGCTCAGGGCGCTGAAGATACCACCGGAGTGGAACCAGCGCACGCCATGGCCGAAGATCGCCTTCCAATCGAAAGAACCGGGCTTCAACAGCGCGGCGGCTTCGTTGGCCCTGTTGTAGAATACCACCGGTGCGCGCACGCCGCCACCCTGGTCGCTCCATACCTGAGCCATGTTCGGTCCATGCACACCGTTGTGCTTGAAACGCGCATAGAACGAGTCCACACCCATCTTGCGCACATCGGCTTCGATCTTCTTTCCGATAGGGTAGTCGACCATGGCCGAGACCACCGCCGTCTTCATTCCGAAGGCCCGGGCAAGGTTCGCGGCTACGTTGAATTCTCCACCGGAGACATGGATATCATAACGGTCGGCATATTCGAATGGGATGATTCCCGGATCGAGTCGGGTCACCAATGCTCCCAACGTCACGAAATCGTACGGTTTCTCCAACACTGTCCGCTCCACAGCCTTTGCTGCCGGTATACTCAATTTCCCCATGTGCATCCTCCTGGTCAAATGCTCTATTATGGTAGCAATCCTACCATGTTGTATGATTTGATTACAGCCGTTTGGCCGTATCATGTCCTTCTTTTTGCGATCACCTCGCGCATGGCATCCAAATGCTCGACCGAATCGGGTCCCATATGTTTCATCAACGACACATACAGGACATCTATGACCACCTGTTGGGCAATCCTGGCCGAGAATGCCTCCGAGACATATCCGCTGGTCGCGACCGCGACGGGGAGGGTGACCGTTGCCATACGGGCGAGGCTCGACCGGGAACTGGTGGTCACAACGATTATCTTGCAGTTGCGGCTGCGCAACTCGCCGGCGATCGCGATGGTGTCCATGTTGGTGCCGGTATGGCTGAATATCAGGGCGACACACTCTTCGCACGTCTGGCTGGCCAGCATGAGTTGCATGTGGTAGTCCTCGACCATGACACAGTCGAGCCCCGTGCGGATGAACTTGTGGAAGGCATCCTGGGCCACGATATTGGAGCCGCCGAGACCGAAGATCAACACCCGTCTGGCGTGGGTCATGAGGTCCCGGGCCTTCTCGATCGCCTTGCGGTCGAGGATTCCCTTGGTCAGCGCAAGGGTGTTCATGGCATTGCCGAACACCAGCTCGACATCGTCCTGGGTACCGTCGACGCGTGTCTCGTACAGCCGGGAGGCAGGCCCGATGGCCTCGGTCGCCAAGGCGATGCGGAACCGTTGGTATCCGCTATAGCCCAACTTGCGCACGAAGCGGACGAGGGTGGACTCGGAGATACCGATCTTGTCGGCCAGCTGGTCGATGCTCGGGTGCACTGCCTGCGCGGGATTCGAGAGGATATGGTCGGCGATCGCCTTCTCCTTGACACTCAGTCGGGGATACATCGTCTTTATCGTGTATATGCATCCGGAGTCTATCGATTGCGAGCGGTCATGATCCTTCATGGGGGGGATTATACTATGAAAAAAATATTCATGCAAATGAAATAAATAAGTCAAAATTGATTTGACATGGAAAGGTTTCAGCGTGATACTGAGGACGTGGCCATTGGCCCCAGAACATACAAAAGGAGAAGAAACCATGAAAAGAATACTTGCAGTGTTGCTCATCGTAAGTCTTTCTTTCGTTGTTTTTGCCCAGGGTGCATCGGAAGCCCCGGCAAAGCAGCAAGAGATCAGAGTCCTGTTGGCAAACCACCCCTACGGTGAATTGCTGAAACCATTGATCCCCGAATTTGAAGCCCAGAGTGGCATCAAGGTCAATTACGAGAGTCTGCAGGAATCGCAGCTGACCCAGAAGTTGACCACCGAGTTCGCGACCGGTTCATCCACCGTCGATGTATTCATGACCCGTCCGTTGCAGGAAGGTCTTCTGTTCATCAAGAACGGTTGGTACGGCTCTTTGGCCAAGTACGATTTCGGCGACTATCCTGCCGCTTCGGTCGACCTTGGACGCAAGGATGGCGTTCCCTATATCGTTCCCCTCGTAATCGAGTGGCAGGTCATGTATTACCGCAAGGACCTCTTCAAGAAGGCTGGAGTCAAGGTTCCGACAAATTTTGTCGAGCTTGAAGCAGCTGCCAAAGCCCTCACCAAAGACGGCGTGGCTGGATTCGGTTCCCGTGGAAAAGGTGCTGCCGCAGTTACCCAGATTTCCAGTTTCATCTACAACTTCGGAGGCAACTACCTAGAGAACAACGTGGCGGTCTTCGACAGTCCCGAAGCGCTCGAAGGTTTCCGCTACTATGGTCGCCTGTTGGGCAACTATGGCCCACAGGGTATCGCCTCCATGTCGTGGGAAAACCTCATGCCCGTATTCCAAGCTGGAAAATTGGCCATGTGGACCGATGCCTCCGTCTTCCTCGGACAGGTTGTCGACCCCACCAAGACCAACATTCCCGCAGAGGATATCGGTGTCGCACAGCTTCCCGCCGGTCCCAATGGTGACAGTCCCTTCATAGTGACTTCCTGGGGTATGGCGATGTCGAGCAAGAGCAAGAATCCCGATGCGGCCTTGCAGTTCCTGAACTGGGCGACCAGCAAGGAATTGGCAGTGAAGGGAATGCTTGCCAATATCCCGATGTCCCGCGACTCCGCTTGGGCCAACGATACGGTTCGCAAGAACATGAATGCCGAACTGATCGCCACACAAGCCCATGCCGCGAAGAATGGCTATCCTTTGGATCGCCCGTTCATGAGCGCTGTCGGACAGGCCCGTGATCTGATCGGTGAAGTGATTGTCGAAGCTATCGACACCAAGGGAACATCGACCCGGCTTCCCGCTCTCGCAACCGAGAAAGCCAAGGCTGTCAACGAATTATTGAAGGCCGACGGCGAGTATGGCGGAAAATAACCGTCTTGTATGACTCCTTCAGGGGATCGGATTAGCCTCCGGTCCCCTGTCTCCATATCCAGGCTACGTGTTCCAGGAGGTATTCCATGATCAAAAGCGGTTTCTTCGAGAGGAATCTGAAGTACCTGTTCCCGCTGCCGGCATTGCTTTTTGTCCTGCTCCTTATGGTGTTTCCCGTCTTGTACACGCTGTTCGTCAGCTTTACCGACTGGACACTGACTTCGGGCAGACCGATGAAATTCGCCGGACTCGGCAGTTATCTGAAGATCATGGGCGAACCGCGCTTTCTGGATGCTGTCGGACGGACGTTCTATTTCACCATCGGTGCGGTTCTGGCCGAAGCAGTGCTCGGTACCACCATCGCATTGGTCCTCAATCGGGAATTCCGTGGAAAGAATACCTTGAAGTTCATCCTGTTGCTCCCCTTGGTCGCGACTCCCGTCGCCGTGGGTATCGTCTTCAACCTGTTCTACGACCCGACGATCGGATTCCTCAACTATATCCTGAGTGTCCTGGGACTTCCCCAAAGCGGATGGGTGACCGCATCATCCACCGTGCTCCCTTCGCTCATGTTGGTCGATATCTGGCAATGGACCCCCATGATTTCACTCATCGTGCTGGCCGGACTGGCCGGACTCTCGAACGAACCCTATGAATCGGCCAAGGTAGACGGTGCCACATCGGTACAGACCTTCGTGCATATCACGCTTCCCATGGTCATGCCGACGATCCTCACCGCAATCATCCTGCGGGCGGTCGACGCGCTGAAGACCTACGACATCATCTACGCCATGACCGGCGGTGGTCCGGGATACTCCTCCGAGACCCTCAATATCCTGGCGTACAAATTCAGCTTCGAATACTTCAATATGGGCCAGGCATCGTCAATCCTTGTGTTCCTCTTCTTCATCGTGCTGCTGTTCAGTATCGGAGTGACGAAGATCCGCAAGTTGTTCGAGTTGTAGGAGGAGGTAACCATGAAAAATTCCCTGAAATTCAGAGTCGGCTTCCCCCTGCTTATCGTGGCCATCGTGATCCCCATGATCTTCCCCTTCATATGGATGTTCATGAGTGCCTTCAAGACCCAGGTCGATATCATCTCCTGGCCGCCAAAGTTCCTCTTCTCTCCGACACTGGTGAACTTCAACAAGGTGTTCAACGAACAGAATTTCCTCCTGTACCTGAAAAACTCGATCATTGTCGGTGTCGCGGCGGTCTTCGTCTCACTGCTGCTCGGTTTGCCCGCGGCCTACTCGATCGCGCGCTTCAAGCAGAAACGCCTCTCCATGATGATCCTGGTGGCCCGGTTGATGCCGGGAATCTCGTTCCTCATGCCCTGGTACATCGTATTCTCACGTCTTGGTCTCATGGACAGCTATACCGCATTGATCCTCTCGCACATATTGATCGCCTTGCCGGTCGTCGTCTGGATCATGTCCAGTTACTTCGAATCGGTACCCATGGAGATGGAGGAATCGGCTATGGTCGACGGGGCCACCCAACAGCGTGCGTTCGTCTCGATCATCCTGCCGCTTTCGGTGCCGGGTATCGTGACCGCCACCACGTTGAGCTTCATCTTCTCGTGGAACAACTTCATGTTCAGCCAGGTGTTGAGCATGGAGAAGACCAGGACGCTCCCGATCGCGGTCTACAACTTCATGTCGTATGCCGAAGTCGATTGGGGTGGGGTCATGGCAGCTACGGTCGCCATCATGACACCGGCGATCATCTTGACCATGGTGTTCCAGAAGTATGTGGTGAAGGGCCTGACGATGGGAGCTGTGAAGGGCTGACGGCACATACGGTGCCTACACAAGAAAAACCCCAACAGGAGTGGGACTCCACGTTGGGGTTTTGTTGTTTGCACTGCCTGGAAGGTTACGGAAGCATCCGCATCGCCGATCCTTCCTCGACCCGTTTGGCGAAATCGCGCAATTTTTCCAGCACATAGGCCTTGTTGCGCTCGCGTTTGGGGATGCGTGAGGAGACTTGGCGCATGAAGCCGATCATAGCGCTGATCAGGTCCTTCTGTTCGGAAATGAACACGAACTTCGGATCGCGGTGCTTGAGGACGAGCAGTCCCGAATTCTGCATGGCGAAGATTTGGACATTGTGCAGCATATGCTTGTTCGGCAGGATGCAAATCTCCAGCCTGTCATGCCGTTCCAACAGGTCGATGACGGCCATGAGATGCTCGTGGTATTCCATGGGAAGATACGTGAACGGTTGTTGTGTGATCAATTCGGGGACAATCGCCGTGACCTTGCCCTTGAGGACATCGGTGATGCGCGGTAGGCTGATCACCATCTGGAAATCCTTTCGCTCCAAATGCTGGTGCATGAGCTCCAGCCGTTTCTGCTGTTGTTCGAGGATCGTCGTTCGCTCCTCCCCGGGAATTTCATGACGCTGCAACATGCGATCGAGCAGTTCGGGAGGCATACCCGACAGGAGCATACCCTGCATGCCTACACCGCTTCCACTTGCCGAACTGAACAGGGAAATCTGTTCGTCGACATAGCTGCGGGTATTGCGGCCGGTTGCGGTCCTCACCAGAGGTTTGCACAATTGCAGTTGCCGCTTGAACGTCTCTTCACCACCAGATACCACGGAGGGATCGGTGGCGTAGATGTATCGGATCGTATCGCGGTTCTGTCCGCGTACACTGGTCGAGAATGCCGTGGCTTCCCCTTCGAGCACGAACGAGGTGTGGTTGAACATGTCGTCCCGTTTCTCCGGGTAATAGTAGCTCACGATCGAACCGGTCATGTAGAACGGCAACCAGCGCTGGACCGCGGCGGCCAATTCATTGCTGTCGCGGGAAAGTGTATGGATGATCTCTATGTGCATGCCTCGGCGGATATTCGCACTCATGAGGAATATCCACTGCTTGGCGAACTCGGGATCCTCGATGATCCAATCCATGGATTCGTCGCTGTACAGGTAGAGCTTGGTCTGCTTCTTGGGCGAATTCAACGCATGCATGAGCAGCTTGACCGTAGCGGCCCGCAACCCCTGTATCCCACTGAACGATTGGGTATGGACCGGTTGTCCGGAGGGTTCGGATGGCAACGGTACCTCATGGATGGCCTGCACCGTGTTTCCGGCCGAACCGATGCTGTCCAACAGGACCTGGATCGACTTGGGACTGATTTTCGATTCGTCGGACAACCACCGGGTGAGGTAGTTCGCTATGATCGGTTCGCCGACATTCTTGTCCTCCATCTGGTGTCCGGTGAGTTCCAGCATGGCGACCCGTTGGAAATCCTGTTTGGCCTGGGAGGCGAAATAGATACCGATCAATTGGATATATCGGGAATCGTCGCTGGGTTCCCGTGCCCCGGTCCTCCAACGGCTGACAAGTGAGGGGTCTATACCCAATGCATCGGCCAGTTTCGTGTTGGTGGTGTTTGCCATCTTCATCAACAAATTTATCTTTTCGTTGAATTGCATACTGCTATCCTTTATGTTTTGTTCACGGTCACGGTCGTATTCCCGTTGCCGTTCACGAATTGTTCAACTGGTAGTATAACAAGAAGTACCAGAGTGTACTACTAGGAAACCTTGCTGTGCAAACCTTACCGTAAAAAACCCAAAAACGAAAGTTGCAATGTTGGTAATTACGGACATTTCCCCGCACATCTGCCACAGGATACTGCTTTTCCATGTCGTTGCTATGTGGTATGGTTGGTTCTGGACTGATTGCCAAACGAAGCGAGAGGAAAGGGACCACGAAGTGGTCACTCTCCCGAGCGAGTGCAGGCAACGTAAGGTGACGAAAGGAACCTTTCATTATTTGTATTGCGACGGAGGCTCCCATGGCTGTGATCACCACAGAACCTACACATAAGGATATCGGGTTGTTGTACGAGACTGCCCGAATCGCCACCGAATCCCGTTCTGGGGGAAACCATCCGTTCGGAGCCTTGCTCGCCGATGCCGACGGCAACATCCTCATGGAACAGTACAACGAAGTGGTGACCGGACACAACGATTGCGGCCATGCCGAAACGATGCTCCTCATGCGGGCATCGAAAGCGTTCGACCGTGATTTTCTCGCCACGTGTAGCCTCTATACGAGCATCGAGCCCTGCGCCATGTGTGCCGGGGCCCTCTATTGGGCGAACGTCGGGCGGCTGGTGTATGGACTTACCGAGCACCGGTTGCTCGAAATGACCGGAAGCAACCCCGAGAATCCCACCTTCGATCTCCCGTGCAGGGAGGTGCTGGCCCGGGGACAAAAGGATATCGTGGTGGTCGGTCCGGTGGATGATGCCGATCTTGCCCAACGTATCGGGAAGGACCACGAAGGGTTCTGGGACTGACCGTTGTTCGGCCGGGGGTGTCTCGCCGAACCCCCGCCTGGTGTGGAGAATCGCTATGGACGTGGACTCGCGACTTCCCTCGTTGTTGAAAAAAGCCAATATCGCTCGGATATCGGGAAACTCCTTGCTGATCGGAGACCGGCGGCGGTATCCGTGGGAACATACGTTCGTTTCGTGCGCTTCGGTCGACGATATCGCCCGGGCAATCCGGGATATGGTCACCCAGGGCGGAGGCCCGCTCCAAGTCGCCATGACCACCATGCGGTTTCTGGCCCGACAGATCCATGAAGGGACCGTTTCGGCATCCATGGGAACCTTCCTCGATGCGGCGCGACAATTGTCGGCTGCCCGACCCACCAACACCACCATGCACCGTACGCTCGACAGCATGGTCGTCGACATAGCCTCATGGTACCGATGCGGTGACATGAAACAGGCCTATGGAGACGATTTCGTCGCGTTTGTCGACGCCGTGGTGGATTCCTATGAACAACGCTTCGATACCGACTACGATACGATGGGCGATATCGGAGCCGCCACCATTGTGGATGGGGAGGGGATCCTGACCACCTGTTTCGCCGAGCACTCGTTTATCCTCAGCCTCGTGAAGGCGCGGGAGCAGGGCAAACGGATAACCATCTATGTCCCGGAGACCCGTCCCTATCTGCAGGGTGCCCGCTTGACCGCACCGGCATTGGCCGAACTGGGTATCCAAGCCTATCTGATCACCGACGGCATGGGTGTCCATATGATGGCCCAGGGAGTGGTATCGCACTACATGACCGCCGCCGACCTGGTGGCCATGGACGGAACGGTGGTGAACAAGGTCGGTACCTTGGCCAATGCGGTGGGAGCCGATTATTACCATATTCCCTACCACGTGTTCGCCATGTCGCCCGACATTACCAAGGCGGGCTTGTCGGATATCGTCATGGAGGAACGCGACGGTGCGGAAATCCTGCGTTTCAACGGAGTACCCACCACTCTCGAGAGCATGGTGGGACGATATCCCGCATTCGATTGTATACCGGCGTTCCTGGTGGACGCGATCATAACCCCAAGAGGTCTGACGACCCCGGCCGGAATCGGCGCACTGTACGGTGTGGCCACAACGGCGGGACAAGGAGATATTCCATGATATCGGCGATTATTGGAGGGACGGGTTGCCAACGTATTGTTGGTGACGATGCGGTTCGGCACGAGATTTCCACACCCTACGGTTTGGCGGTGGTCTTCGAGCGCAAGCGCGGCGACGACACGTTGTACCTGTTGCTGCGCCATGGCGAGGGGCATGTGGTGCCGCCGCATCTGGTCAATTACCGCGCCAATATCACCGCGTTGAAACAACTGGGAGTCACCCAGGCGATCGGCATCTATGCCGTGGGTTCGATCACCAGTGTCGTGTTGCCGGGAACCTTGGGAATCATGGACCAATTCATCGACTTTACCGGAGGGGGTCGCGAGGCGACCTTCTTCACCGGAAACGGTACCGGCGTACGCCATATCCCCATGGTTGCACCGTTCAGTAGCCGGTTGCGGGCAGCGCTGATCAAGGAAGCGGCCCGCTTGTCCATCTCCATCGCGACCAAGGGAACGTATGTCTGTACCAACGGACCACGATTGGAGACTCCGGCCGAAATCGGCATGTTCCGCAAATGGGGCGCCGATTATGTGGGTATGACAGCGGCGACCGAGACGATCCTTGCCAACGAAACGGGCATCGAGTTCGCCGGGACCGTCTATTCGATCAACTGGGCGGCCGGGTTGGACGCCGAAGGACTCAGTTTTATCGAGGATGAGATCTCCGACCGGATCATAGACCGGTTGACCACGCTGGTGGAAAGCGCCCTGTCCGTGACATTCACCCAACCAGGGCAGTAGGGGAGAGCCATGGCATTTTTGGAGAAACCGGTAGTGCTTCATCGGCATGACGTGGTGATCCGCTCGGCCGTAGCGGACGATGCCGAGGCCCTGGTCGATTATTTCCTTGCGGTCACCGCGCAATCGGACAACCTCACCTTCGAGCCCGACGAAACGGCCATGTTTGCCGACGAGGCGATGTTCCTGGAGAATCTGGAGACTTCGCCCAACGCCCTTGCACTGGTCGCCGAACACGAAGGTGCGATTGTCGGCAGTCTCACCTTCATCGGGGGGACCCGTCCGAAGGTGAAGCGCATCGGCGAGTTCGGTATTACCGTGGAGCGCACCTGGTGGGACAAGGGGATCGGATCGGCACTCGTGCAGGTTCTGGTGACCTGGGCCGAAAAGGCCCGGATCGGAAAGATCCACCTGCAAGTCCGTACCGACAATCCACGGGCCATTGCCCTCTACCGCAAGTTCGGATTTGTCGACGAGGCGGTCCTGCGGCATGTGCTGCGCATCCGGGGCGATTATGTCGACCTGTTGTGGATGGGCCTCGCACTTGGCGATGCATCGTCCGAAGAATCGGATGTATCCTATGCGAACGCAGCCGTCTCCGAAGTTGCGCCACAGCGGATTGCCCTGCAAGGACCTATCGCAATCCGGGAATTGCAGCCTGGCGACGCCCAAGCGATCCTCGATTATTTTGACCAGATCGTCACCGAGACCGATTACCTGCAACTGGGAACCGAGGGGCTGCAGTTGTCCCGCACCGAGGAGCAGGCGATCCTCTCGCAGTACCTGCAGGACGAGCGCAAGTTGTATATCGGCGCCTTCACAAACGGGGGAACGTTGGTCGGGGCACTGTCGTTCGCCGCCGGGAACCGGAGACGGACCTGCCACGCCGGCGAATTCAGTCTGACGGTGCTGCAAGCATTCCAGGGCCATGGGATTGGAACCGCGTTGCTGCAACGGCTGGTCAATTGGGCCTCCCAGGTAGGAATCCACCGCATCGGATTGGAAGTGCGCGCCGAGAACACCCGGGCCATCGCATTGTACGAACGGTGTGGATTCGTGACCGAAGGGAGAATCAGCCGGACAATGTACAGCAACGGGAGTTTCCATGATTCGGTCGTCATGGCGTTGTTGATGTAGTGATTCTCACTACCCAAACCGTCTCCAATACAAATTTGCGATTACAAATTATCCGATGGGTTCGGAAACTTCTCCATATAGGTCCGAAAGAAATAGCATCCGATCATCGGGAAAAAACCTGCAATAGTCGAGGTGGGGCTTGACGTTTTCCATAACTACTATATAATGGCCAGTAGTGTTCTAGATTTACTATTGGTGTGTGCTATATCGAGGAGTTGTCGGATGAATATTCAATACAAAAAAGGCGTCCTGGAACTCTGTGTCCTGTCCCTGCTCAAGAAACAGGATAGGTACGGATATGAGATATCGGAATACCTGTCCAGACATATCGATATTGCCGATGGGACGGTGTATCCGATTCTGAGGAAGCTCAAGAGCGATGGGTTGGTCACTACCTATCTTTCTGAGGAAAGCGGAGGTCCACCAAGGAAGTACTACTCTTTGACACTGCTTGGACGCTCCATGTATGACAAGGATTGTGCCGACTACTTGGCCTTCGCAAAAATAGTAGGGGAATTGCTCAAGGAGGAACGATATGACAAGGCGTGAGTATTTCAATCAATTGAAGAGTGAGTTGAAAAAGATGGATGTCGAGGATATCGAAGATATTCTCTCTGAATACGAACAACATTTTGCCTTCAAGTTGTCCGATGGACATACCGAGGAGGAAGTGGCTGCAAAACTAGGGGCTCCACAAGAAATCGCTGCACAATACGTTCTGGAGAAAGGGGACGTGACAGGGAAACCGGAAGACTCCTGGACCGTGCGGATCGGGCTGTTCTTTGCATCGATCGGTGAAGGAGCGGGATACCTGCTGCTCGCTGGTTTGGTGACATTGCTGGCAGCCTCGGCCCTGGCCTTCGCTGTACTGGGGATACTTCTGATAAGTGACATCGATATTGCGCAGATTATCCCACCTATGCCTTATTCTGGTGCTGTGTTGCTAGGGGTATCTTGCCTTGGTCTTGCTCTCGTGCTGGCACTTTGTGTCTACCGCCTGGTCATGCAGGTTGGGCAAATGATCAAGGCAAGTATCCGGTGGCACAAGAGGATGCTTTCCGGAGCCCAGTATCCTCCATTGCCTTGGGGGTACCACCTGTCGGGAACAAAAGCCAACGTATTCAAACGGACCTTGCAAGTATCGATTGTGGTGTTCGTCATCTTTTTTACCATAGGGTATGCGGTCCTCGCTACGAAAGCCGGTGCCTTGGGGTTCTGGCATGTTTGGAACTGGTTTGTCCGATAAAAGGAATGCAGGGAATGAAAACCATCATCATCACTGGAGCAACTTCCGGGATAGGACTTGCTATCGCTACGACACTGGCTATGGATGGATACCGGGTTATAGGGATAGGGCATAGCGAACAGTCTTGCCGCAAAGCGGAACAATTGGTACATGCCTCGGATCCCACGGGTGAATGTCTATTCAAGGCCGCCGATCTTATGCAACAACGGGAGGTGCATCGCATCGCCGATGAACTGGAACCGTATATAGTCCAAACCTGTGGGGGCAAGGTGCACGCCTTGATTAACAACGTCGGTGGCGTCAGGAGCTGGTATGCAACGACCGAAGAGGGGTATGAGCAGCAGTTCGCACTCAACCATCTGGCAGGATTCCTGTTGACCAGCCGATTGCTGCCGTATGTGCTTGCTGCCAGGGGAAGGGTTGTCATGACTTCGAGCAATTCACACAAGGGAGTAAGTATCCATTGGGACGATATCATGTTGGAACGGAGTTACAATCCACTTCTGGCCTATAAACAATCCAAACTGTGCAACCTCCTGTTCACGAAGGAACTGAACAGCCGCTATGGTTCCCTAGGTTTGCGTGCTTATGCGGTGGATCCCGGATTGGTGCAGACCGATATCGGGAACAAGCAGACCGGAAGCATGGTAAGCCTGATATGGTCGATACGGAAAAGATTTGGGGTCGCTCCAAGCATTCCCGCCCAAACCTACCGGTATCTTTGTACACAACAGGAATATCCGTCGGGGTTCTACTACTACGGGTGCAAGGAACAATCGTACAGTCATCAAGTAACGGATGACAACGCGCGGCGACTGTTCGCACTCAGCGAACGGTTATGTGCCATTACCTATGGAGATGTATCATGAATGTCCTGATCACCGGTGCCAGTGGTGGATTGGGACGGGCATTGACAATCGAGTGTGCCCGTCGGGGTTACCACCTGTTTTTAACCGATATCAACAAAACGGGTCTGGAATCCCTGCGCAATGGTGTGGAGCGACAATTCCCGGTGGTTGTCGCGACCATGGCGTGCGATCTCACCGACGATACGGATGTGGACAGGCTTCTCGCACATCTCGACACGTATGGTATCCAATTCGATATGTTGCTCAATGTGGCCGGATTGGACTTCGAGGGAGGCTTTCTCGAACAATCGCGAAAAAATGTGCTGACCATAGTCTCGCTGAACATTTGCGCCACATTGCGGATAACCCATGCCATCCTTTCCCGGCGGGCAATAGGAAAATCATTCTCACTGGTGTTCGTGTCCAGTTTGGCATCCCAGTATCCCATTCCCTTGAAAGCCACCTATGCTGCATCCAAACGATTCCTGCTTGATTTTGCCTACGCTCTTGGAGAAGAACTGAAAAATCGCCACGTACATGTTCTGGCTGTATGTCCGGGCGGATTGGTGACTACCCGGGATGCGATGGATGGTATCAAGGCGCAGGGAATTTGGGGAGACATGACAACCAACAGGATCGAGGTTGTCACCCGGAACACCATCGACAGGGCCCTGGCCGGAAAACTAGTCTACATTCCCGGAATTGCCAACCGCATCCTGTCGCTTTTCGGGCACTTGCTGCCCCGTACGTTCATAACGATGGTATTGTACAAACGGTGGACAAGATCACAAGGGAAATGGCTGGATATCGGGGCCTGAATGTCTGGTGTTGGGATAAGGAAGGGGGACACCCCGAAAGGCATCCCCCGAATCATCACGTCGTGTGGTAGCGGTCAGTCGACATACCGGATCGTTTGCCAGATCTCGTTGTATTTCTCGAGGTCGGCACCGACATCGTTCTTCAATTCATAGTTCGCCAGATCCTCACCCTGATAGAACGGTTCGACCGTCATGAGCTCGGCGGCCTTGGTGTGGACCGAAGCGGGGAAGTGGAACCGGTCGAGGAACTCGGCGTAGATCTCGGGGCGATGGATGAAGTCGATGAACTGGTGTGCCAGCTCGACATTCCTGGCCCCCTTGGGAATGACCATGGAGTCGAGGTACATCGGACCGCCTTCGGGTGGGAGGAAGAAATCGACCTCGTCCCAACGGTTTTCCTCAAGCTCCTCGAACACTGCTTCGGCATACCCGTGCACTACCCAGAATTCACCGGTGGAGAAACTCTTGGCAAACCCTTCCGCGTCGAATTTGACCAGATTGGGCTTCCACTGCTCGTTCACCAGCTGCTGTGCGGCTGCGAGTTCGGCATCGTCGGTGGAGTTGACCGAATAACCGAGGTGCGCCAAGGCATCACCCATGACCTCCCGCATATCGTCGAGCATGCTCATGCGTCCGGCAAGCTTCGTATCGGCGAAGATACTCCAATCGCGTGCATAATCGGCAACCTTGGTCTTGTTGACCGCGATACCGCTCGCACCCATGAAGTAGGGTACCGACCACGACATATCGGGATCGTAGGTGGCTTTGCCGAGCACCAGGGGACTGATGTACTGCAGGTTGGGAATCTTGCTCTTGTCGATCGGCAGCAACATGTCCTCGGCCATCATGATCGAGGTGTAGTCCTGCGATGGGAATACGATATCGTACCCGCTTCCACCGGCCTTGAGCTTGGCGAACATGTCTTCGTTCGAGGCGAAGTAGTCCAGTACGACCTTCACGCCGTATTCCTGCTCGAATTTCTCGATTACGGATTCCGGGGTGTAATAGGTCCAGTTGTAGAGATACAGCGTCTTGCCGCTGCCTTTCGAGGATGCCTCGTCTTTCGAGCATCCGGTTGCGAAGAACAGAGAAACGACGAGAAGTGTGGCAGCCACGGCGACTATCCAACCTCTAGTGAACGCTTTCTTTTCCATAGTATCCTCCTTAAGAGGGTATTTGAACGCCCAGGACAACCATACGGCCATACCCTGGGACGCTATCGACTGTGTGGGAAAACCTAACTCGACGCCGCGATCGTCTTGAGGAAACGCCTGAAGCCCAATGCCAACAGCATAATACCCAAAATGAGTACCAGCGAGAGGGCATTGATCACCGGTGAAACCCCGTAACGGATCATCGAGTAGACGTACAGGGGCAGGGTGGTGGACCCGGGACCCGATACGAAGAACGTGATGACGAAATCCTCCAAGCTCATCGTGATCGCCATGAGCAGGCCGGACATGACACCCGGCATGATCGACGGTACGATCACCTTCATCAAGGTCTGCCGTTCGGTCGCACCCAAATCCCGGGCCGCTTCGATGACCGAGAAGTCGAACTCCTCCAGGCGTGCCGAGACCAATAGGAATACGAACGGAAGGTTGAATGTGGTGTGTGCCACGAAGATCGAGAACATGCCCAATGGAATCTTCACCGCGGTGAAGAAGATCAACATGGAGATACCGATAATCACCTCGGGCAGGACCATGGGCAGGAAACTGACGACCTGGATGTACGAGCGCGACTTGAACTTGTACCATTTGATACCGATCGCCGAGAGCGAACCCAGGAACGTCGCGACAATCGAGCTGGTGATCGCGATGACGAAGCTATTGGCGAACGCACGCCACAGCTCCTTCGAATCGAAGAACAGCTTGTAGTACCACTCGAGCGAGAACCCGGTCCAGCGCATCCCCCTGGAGGCGTTGAACGAATAGGTCACCACCACGAACAGCGGCATGAACAGGAATGCGATCACCAACACCAGCATGATATTCGAGAATCCGAACTTGCGGTGGTCCTGGAACATCTGGTTCTTCGGTAGCTTGTACGGTCCCGGAGTTCCCTTCGGAGCCTCGACCAACCGCGATGGTTCCAACCGCATCTTCTTCGGCTGTTTCTTCAGTTTTGCCGCGACCGCGGCGGACTTCACTTTCGGGGAGGTGCTCATGAGATACCTCCGTTGGCATCGACGACCTGCGCCGGTGCCTTCAAGCGTGCCCGTTCGCTGGCTGTCGAGGTCATCATCCAGATGACACCGATGGTACTGACCACCGTGATGACCAGACTAAAAGCGGAGGCGAGCGGCCAGTTGCGTGTCTTGGTGACCTGGTCGACGATGATATTGCCGATCATGTAGGAGTCTTTTCCACCGACGAGCAACGGAACGGTATAGGCCCCGAAGATCGGTATGAAGGTGAAGATGACCGCGGTGATGATGCCGCTGCGGATATTCGGTATCAGGACCTTGAAGATCGATTCCGGTTTCGAAGCCCCCAGGTCGCGGGCAGCCTCGAGCAGCTGGAAGTCGAACTTGTCGATCGTGGTGAACAGCGGCAGGATGGCGAACGGGATATACATGTAGATGAGGACGGTGATCACAGCCCCCTGGTTGTAGATGAGCGGAAGACTCTCCCCGATGACACCCAAAGCCTTCAACGCTTCGTTGACAAACCCCTCGCTGGAGAGGATTGCGATCCACGCGTAGATGCGGATGAGCGAATTGGTCCAGAACGGGATGATCACCAGTGCGAGCCACATGACCTGGTGCCGGCTGCGCGCCATGGCGTACCCGCAGGGAAGGGCCAACGTGATGGTGATCACGGTGGAGAGGGCGGCCACCCACAAGGTGCGGAGGAACACCCGCATGAAGTTCGGGTTCAACATCTGCCGATAGGCGGTGAGGGTGAATTCCCACTCGACACCACCATAGAGGCCCTTCTTCAGGAAGCTGTAGAGGATGATGATGCACAGCGGCACGAGGAAAAAAAATGTCAGCCACAAACCCATCGGCGCCGAGTAGGTGATTCCCAACCGTCGGCCGCGTTTTTCCTGCATGTGGCTATTCATGAATCGACCACCTCGACAATATAGCCGTCCTCGGCGCTCCACGATACGAAGACCTGGTCCTTCCAATCGATGTCGGGACCTTCGTCCATGTAGTTGGCGTGCTGTTGGATAACCTTGATGACTGTTCCGTTCTCCAGGCTCACGTAGTACTTCGACTGGAATCCGCTGTAGATCGGTTCCTCGACAATGCCGCGGAACAGGTTTATGTCCTTGCCGACGCGTGTCGGTTGGTGTCCGGTGATCTTCAGCTTCTCGGGACGGACGGTGAACGAGACGTGTTGGCCGACCGCGAGGTTGTCGTAGTCGGTGACCTTGATCTCGGTTCCCAACGCGGGGATATCCAAGGTGGTCATGTAGTAGTCCTCGTAGGGGTCGCATTGCTTCACGACCGCCGGAAAGAGGTTCGTCTCGCCGATGAACCGTGCGACGAAATCGGTGGCCGGGCTCTCATAGATCTCATAGGGTGTGCCGATCTGCAGGACCTTGCCCTGGTTCATGACAGCGATACGGTCGCTTACCGACAGCGCTTCGCTCTGGTCGTGGGTCACGTAGATGAAAGTGATGCCGATCTGGTCGTGCAGATGGTCGAGTTCGACGAGCAGGTTCTGCCGCAGCTTCGCATCGAGCGCCGAAAGCGGTTCGTCGAGCAACAGCACACTCGGTTCGTTGATCAACGCCCGGGCTATGGCGACACGTTGCTTCTGTCCGCCGCTGAGCATGCTCGGTTTCTTGTCCATGTGGTTGTCGAGTTGCACCAGGTGCAGGTAGTCCCGTACCTTGGCGTCGAGCTTGCCTGCCGGTACCTTACGTAGGCGCAAGGGGAACGCGACGTTCTCGTAGACGCTCAGATGGGGAAACAACGCGTAGCTTTGGAAGACGGTGTTCACCTGCCGTTTGTCGGGGGGTAGCGGGAGGATGTCCTTGCCATCCAACAAGACCACTCCATTGTCTGGCGAATCAAAGCCGGCAATGATCCGCAGGAGTGTGGTTTTTCCGCAACCGGAAGGACCGAGAAGGGAGAAGAACTCTCCTTTCCTGATTTCAATACTTACGTCATCGAGGGCCTTGAAATTTCCATACGCCCGCGATACGTCCTTAACCGTAACGTCAAAACCTTTCAATCTTTTTCCCATTCCTCCTTGTAGCCGTGTTGCCCGACATCCTGTACAAAGGAGACGGGGGACTACTGCAAGCACGCGATACTAATAGGGTATTTTACCCTCCATGTCAATAGATTTCCCGTGATGTGTGCCAGCAAAAACGTGTACCTTCGCCTGGAGCGGACCGGACAGGTACGGACCACTGGTCGCGATCACCGGCGCGATGTGCCATACGGGTGTGGGAACACGAAAGGAGGCGCCGGGCGCCTCCTTTCAAGGGAATACGTGATTTGGAATCACACCTGGTAGGTCGAGGACGAGACGTTGCCGCCGGTTCCTGTCCAGTTGGTGTGGAAGAACTCGCCGGCCGGCTTGTCGGTGCGCTCGTAGGTGTGTGCTCCGAAGTAGTCGCGTTGGGCTTGCAGCAGGTTCGCAGGCAATTTCTCGCTGCGGTATCCGTCGAAGAACGAGAGTGCCGAGCTCATGGCGGGCACGGGAATTCCCGCGGTCACCGCACGGGCAACCGTCCGTCTCCAGGCTCCCTGGCAATCGGCCATGACCTGCACGAAGTAGGGAGCGACCAGCAGGTTGCTCAATTGGGGATCACTGTCGAACGCTTCCTTGATCTTGCCGAGGAACGCGCTGCGGATAATGCATCCACCACGCCACATGAGTGCGATGCCACCATAGTTCAGGTCCCAGCCGTTCTCCTTGGCCGCCTCGCGCATGAGCATGTACCCCTGGGCGTAGCTGACGATCTTGGAGGCGAAGAGCGCCTTGCGGGCGTCCTCCACAATAGCCTTCCGGTCGCCCTCGATCGCACGGTCGGGTCCACCGATGATCTTGGAGGCCTTGACCCGTTCGGTCTTCAGAGCCGAGAGGCAACGGGCATACACGGCTTCGACAATCAATGTCACCGGCACACCGAGATCCAGTGAACTGATTCCCGTCCATTTGCCTGTTCCCTTCTGTCCGGCCTTGTCGAGGATCTTGTCCACCAACGGCTTGCCGTCCTCGTCGCGTACCTGCATGATGTCGCGGGTGATTTCGATCAGATAGGAGTCGAGGTCGCCCTTGTTCCAATCGGAGAATATGTCGTGGAGTTCCTCGTGGTTCAGTCCCAGGCCGGTATGCAGCAGGTCGTAGGCTTCGCAGATCATCTGCATGTCGCCGTACTCGATCCCGTTGTGCACCATCTTCACATAGTGGCCCGCACCATCTTCACCGACCCAGTCGCAGCAGGGACTGCCGTCGTCGACTTTCGCCGAGATGTCCTGGAGGATGTTCTTGACCAACGGCCAGGCTTCCTTGTTTCCGCCCGGCATGATCGATGGGCCGCGTCGCGCGCCTTCCTCTCCACCACTGACACCGGTGCCGATATAGAGGAGACCCTTTTCACGCAATTGCGCGGTGCGTCGGTTGGTGTCGGGGAAATGGGAATTCCCGCCATCGATAATGACATCGCCGGTCTCTAGATGGGGAACCAGGAGGTCTATGAACGAGTCGACGACTTCGCCGGCCTTGACCATGAGCATAACCTTGCGCGGTTTTGCCAACGATGCGACCAATTCCTCGATCGAGCGGGTGCCGATGATCGTATCACGACCCTTGGCCGCGTCATTGAGGAACTCGTCCACTTTCGAAACGGTACGATTGTACACCGCAACGGTGTATCCGTGGTCGTTCATGTTCAAGACCAGGTTCTGGCCCATTACCGCCAGTCCGATCAAACCGATGTCAGCCTGCTTTCCCATGTTGGGTCTCCTTATGGTTGCCTTAGTATATGCTTCTTTTGAATTTCATGCATCTTTGAAACGGTCGGCGTGTGCCCACAACCCGACCGCGGGGTTCGATATGTAATAGTATTCTTCGCCGTCGGCCGTCGTATTCCAGCCTTCGGTGGTCTGTGTGGAAACGTAGCGTTCCTGCATCACCTTGAGGTCCCCGTACAGGTATCCCACCGATTCCACCTCTTCGGTCGTCAGGGATCCGGGGCAATAGCGGATCGAGAACCGCCCTTCGGACGATCCGTGGATCAAATGGGCGGCCGCGGAGAGGTTTTCCTTCAACTCGTCGTTCTGGGCGACAGACTTGAGGACGAAATCGGTACCCTTGTACCCGTACTTGCGGATGAGGCGGTCGATTTCCTTATCTTCGCCAAAGGTATGCACACCAGGGGCCAGCACGATGAGCTCGCCTCCGTCGGCGATTGCCATGCGGGTCCGGTAGATGCTCTTGTTGCCCAACCAGGTGGTCCTGAATTCACCGGGGTCGAGGTACACCACCACCTTCTTCAACGGTCTGTCCACCATGGTGAAGTTGACCTTCAGCGACAGGGTGCACGCTTGGTCGAAACACTCGCGGTCATCGCCCATGAACAATCCCATGGGGGTCATTTTTCCCTCGGTGTTGCGACCGACAACCGTCAGGGCGAACACGAGCGGCATGTCGGAGCCGAAATGGGTGAATGCGTAATCCATGATCGCCCGGACCGGCGAGTTAGCGCGTCCCATGATCCGTTCCATGCCATAGACCGCACCGAGGTAATGGCTCTTGTTGATGCCTTCCGAACCGCCGGTACCCACGAAGATGTTCTTGGTATGGTTGGCCATGCCGATCACTTCATGCGGAACCACTTGTCCGAGCGAGAGGATCAGGTCGAAGCCACCGGAGACCAGGAGTTTGTTCACCTGGGCTTTCCACGAATAGGAGAGGCGTCCTTCGGAGACCTTTTCGACAAATGCCGCGGGAACCGTGCCCAACGTTACGATATCGTTGCGCCAGTCGTGGCCGACAAACAGCTCGTGGTCGAGTCCCGGATACATGATGTCGATTTCCGCATCGGTCATGGGAACGTGGGTTCCCAGTGCGGGCAGGATCGCTTTCACGGCATCCTTGTAGTATTCGACGGCCCAAACGGCCAAGGTTCCGCCCATACCGTGCAACCGGGTGATATCCGGCGGGATCAGCAGGACCCGTTCACGTTTGCCAAGGGCTTTCAGTCCCTTGAAGAAGTGTTTCTTCATCGCTTCAAGTGAAATGCCACCTTCTTCCTGCAACCGGGTGTGTACCATGGTATCCTCCTGTCTGTCGCGGACGACGGGGCACATACTACCATATTAGGGAAACTATTCAAAGATATCCCTACCAATCCATTTAGATACGAAGTACTATATTGGAAGAAAGGATGAACCGACTGGACGGAGACCTCGTTCGAGGATTCCGACAATTCATGTTCTTCTCACGTCTTCGTAACACTTTTCTCACACTTTACCACTACCTTCTGGTTAAACAGAATTCCTATGGAGGAAAAGATGAGAAAACTTATTGTTCTGATTCTTGCATTGGCAGCCCTTGCCCCGTTGGTGGCAGGTGGTGCCCAGGAAAAAGCCCAACCGGCAGCAGCCGGAAGCTCCCTCGCCTGGATTGAGGGACCAAGTGTCCATGGACTGCCCGGAGTCAACCCGTTGAAGGTCACCGGCAATATCATAACCGCCGGAAGTTCAACCGTTTTTCCCCTCTCGGAGAGAATGGCAGAGCGCTTCAAGGAAGAAGGGTACAGCGGCAACATAACGATCGACAGTATCGGTAGCGGTGCCGGGTTCGAGCGCTTCACCGTAGCAGGTGAGACCGATATCGCCAACGCCAGCCGTGGCATCAAGGCGAAGGAAATCGAGAACGCCAAGAAGATCGGGCGTACGCCAATTGAGTTCCGGGTCGGAACCGATGCCCTGGCCGTGACGGTGAGCAAAGCGAATACCTTCCTTAAAAGTGTAACCAAGGAGGAGCTTGCGAAAATCTTCAGCACCGCCCAGATGTGGTCCGATGTAAATCCCGCATGGCCGGCACAGCCGATCCAGCGCTTCATTCCCGGAACCGACAGCGGTACATTCGACTACTTTGCCGAAGAGGTGTTCGAGAGCAATGCGGAGCCCTTGTTGGCTGCTTCGAACCTCCAACTCAGCGAAGACGACAATATCCTCGTACAGGGGATCAAGGGTAGCCCCTACGCAATCGGGTTCTTCGGGTATGCCTACTATGCCGAGAACGAGGCTGCATTGAACATTGCGGCTATCGAAGGTATCGAAGCGACGGCTGCGAATGTTGACAACGGGACTTACCCGCTGGCAAGACCGCTGTTCATCTACTCCGATGCCCAGATCATGCGTGAGAAACCCCAGGTGGCGGCTTTCATCGACTTCTACCTCAGTTATGTGAACGAAGAGGTTGTGGACGTGGGATATTTCCCGGCCAACGAGGATGTCATCCAGAAGGGTCGCGCGGCCTGGCTCGAGGCGATGAAGGGAATGTATTGAGAACCAAAAGATCCGGTGTGGGGGACACGCACTGTATCGAGAATACCGCAGGGAATTTCCCTGCGGTATTCGGTACATGGTGGCACCATGCCAAAGGAAGCGTATGATAGATCCAACTGTACACCCGTTTGGAAAGAAGATGCGGATCCACGAGCGATTGATCGAGTCGACGTTGTTCGCCTTCGCCCTCCTGTCGATCGTGATCACGCTGGGGATCGCGATCATCCTGATCCGCGAATCGTACCTGTTCTTCAGTGACCCGGAAGTCGAACTGTGGGGCTTCCTTACCGGCAGGGAATGGCAACCCATGATCGGTCGCTTCGGATTCCTTCCGTTGCTCAACGCCACGCTCACCACGAGTGTGATCGCCATGGCCTTGGGGATTCCGGTCGGACTGTTCGTGGCCATTTATCTCAGCGAGTACGCGTCGGACAAGACACGGGGAATACTCAAACCGGTCCTCGAGGTGCTCGCCGGGATACCCACGATCGTATACGGGTATTTCGCCCTTACGTTCATGACCCCGCTGCTCCGATCCATCTTCGGCATGGAGACGGTTGAAATCTACAATACCGCTTCGGCGGGTCTGGTGATCGGCATACTGGTGTTGCCCATGATCGCGACCATGGCCGAGGATGCCATAGGGGCGGTTCCCAAGGAGCTGAGGCTGGCCGCGTATGCCTTGGGCGGCACCAAGATGGAGACTACCTTCAAGGTAGTCATTCCCGCAGCGTTGAGTGGATTGTCCGCGACATTCCTGCTCGCGCTTTCGCGGGCGATCGGGGAGACCATGATCGTTGCCTTGGCTGCAGGTGCCGGACCGAACCTGACATTCAGTCCGTTCGAGGCTGCCGAAACCATCACCGGGTACATCGTACGGATCAGTGGAGGCGATGTGAGCTACAACTCCGTCGACTACAACAGCATCTTCGCCCTCGGGCTGATCCTCTTTCTGATCACGTTCACCTTGAACATGATCTCGCGGAAAATTTCCCGGATGTTCCATCAGGAGTATGAATGATATGAACGATTTGAATGGTCAAACTGCTTTCGGGCATGCCGCCGATGTCTCCTCACTCATGGAAAAACGACGGCGCAACGGCTTGGTATGGCACATCGTGTTCGTGTTCTCCACCACCCTGGCCGTGTTGTTTCTAATCCTGCTGGTATTCTCCATCATCGATTCGGTGTTCGGATATGCCGTACTGCGCAACGATGTCGAACCCAGCGCATTGGTTGCGGGCAAGGATTCGGTATCCGCCTTCAGCCGTTCTGAACTGGAGGATACAGCACGGACACGGCTCTCCTCGGGCATCTTGCGTCGGGTAGAGTACGACAAGCCGATCGCCGAACGCAGTGACAAGGATCTGGTATCGCTCATCGAGGAGTATGTGGTGAAACCCAAGGTGCTCAAGACCTGGGGATTCTGGGGTTCGTTGACCGAACGCAAGGCGATCGAAACGTATATCGCCGAGAATGAAGGTTCGTATGCGACCTTCCGTTCATGGTTGACGCCCAGTTTCATCATGGCCGACCAATCGGCCGACCCGTTGCGTGCCGGTATCCGTACGGCCTTGCTCGGTTCGCTGTGGATTATCCTCATCACGTTCGTGTTCGCCTTTCCCATAGGCGTCGGAGCGGCAATCTACCTGCAGGAATATGCGGTGGACAATCGGCTCAACCGGATGCTCCAATTGAATATCTTCAACCTGTCGGCGGTACCGTCGATCATCTACGGCCTGTTGGGATTGGCGGTATTCGTGCGGTTCATGGAACCGGTCACCAGCGGCTCGTTCATCATGGGGACCGTGGACAACACAGCCAATGGGCGGACTATCCTTTCCGGAGGAATGACGCTGGGATTGCTGGTGCTCCCGATCATAATCATCAATACCCAGGAGGCGTTGAAGGCGGTTCCCGATACGCTGCGGATGAGTGCCTACGGGGTCGGGGCCACAAAGTGGCAGACCATATGGTACCAGGTGCTGCCGGTGAGCGTGGATCGGATCCTGACTGGTACGATCCTGGCACTTTCGAGGGCTTTGGGTGAAACCGCTCCGCTGGTGGTGATCGGAGCCTCGACCTTCATCAGTGTCGATCCGTCGGGCATCTTCAGCAAATTCACCACGCTTCCCATACAGATTTACCAATGGTCGGCACGTCCCCAGGGTGCGTACCGGAATATCGCTGCGGCAGCAATAGTCTCGTTGTTGATCCTGTTGCTGCTGATGAACAGCGCCGCCATCTATACCCGAGACAAAATCACAAAGAAGAAGAGGCTTGAAGCATGAACAGCTTGTCATTGGCCCAGGTATTGCAACCTGGCATGGAGCAGAGCGAAACCGAGGTGAAGAAGACTGTACTCAAGTTGGAGCACGTCAATATCCATTACGGTTCGTTCCAAGCGGTGAAGGACGCGTCGTTCGAAATCTATGAGAAGCACGTTACGGCGTTCATAGGTCCCTCGGGCTGTGGAAAAAGTACGGTGTTGCGGAGCATCAACCGGATGAACGATATGATCCGTGGTTCCTGGATAGACGGCAAGATACTGTTCAATGGACATGATCTGTACGATGACCAGGTCGACCCCGTCCTGATCCGACGCAGGATCGGCATGGTGTTCCAGAAGCCAAACCCCTTTCCGAAGAGCATTTACGAGAACATAGCGTGGGGTGCCCGGATCAATGGGTTCAAGGGCGATTACGACGAGTTGGTCGAACAGAGCCTGCGACAGGCGGCGCTGTGGGAAGAGGTGAAGGACAAGTTGAAGCAGAATGCCCTGCGACTCAGTGGGGGCCAGCAGCAGCGCTTGTGCATCGCCCGGACCATCGCGGTCCAACCGGAGGTGATCCTCATGGACGAGCCGGCTTCGGCGCTCGACCCGATCGCGACCGGACGTATCGAGGAACTGATCCTCGAGCTGAAGAACAACTACACGATCGTGATTGTGACGCACAACATGGGGCAGGCCTCGCGGGTGTCCGACCATACGGCATTCTTCATGGTCGACGACAAGCGCACCGGGTATCTGCAGGAGTATGCCGAGACGGAACAGTTGTTCCTCAATCCGCAGCACAAGAAGACGGAAGAGTATATTTCGGGAAAATTCGGTTGAACCGTATCAGGAAGAGGTGAAGAAATGGATATGAAAAAGGCAAGCAATTTGGATGATAAGATGCGGTTCTACCAAGAGATGTTGATCCAGATGGTCAACCGTGTCGAAGAGGCGATCTATCAGGCGCAACATGCCTTCCGCAACCACGATATCGACTTGGCACGCAAGGTGATGGCCAACGATTGGTTCATCGACCAGTTGCAGGATATGGTGGAGAACGACGGGGTGCGGCTGTTGATCTCGGAGGCTCCCTACGGGCATTACATGCGCCATATCATCGCTGGCATGAAGATCGTGTCGAGTCTGGAGCGGATGGGTGACCATGCGTCCCACTTGGCGAAGATGTCGACCGCACAGGAATATGAGAAGTGCGTGCCCTTTGTGGAGCGCATCAGTGAGATGGCGCTGTTGGGGGCGACGATGACGCGCAAGGCTGTCGAGGCGTTCATGGATGTGAAGGCTGAGAAGGCGATCGAGGTTGCGGCGATGGACGACAAGATGGATGCGATGCGCGATGCGATCAACGCCGACTTGTTCGCCATGCAACCGACCAGCTCGGGGGAAATGGAACGGGTGTTGAACCTCTTCTATTTGACCAAGGAGATGGAGCGGTTGGGAGACCATGTCACCACGATCTGCCGGTGGATCGTCTACATGGACAAGGGGCAACGACCACGATTGAACGGGAGTACCAGGTACCAATTGTAATAATTGTATACAAAAGACAAAGCAAGTACCCCGTACTCGCCTTCAGATGGTGATGCGGGGTATTGTTTTTGCCAAACTGTATGCAAAATTAAAAAGTGGAACCAGGTACCATGGCGCCACGCGGCATCCGTATCGTGAAGGTGCTGCCCTTGCCGAGCTCGCTGTCCACCGTGACCGAACCACCATGGACGCCCACGATGTGCTTGACGATCGATAGTCCCAGACCCGTTCCTCCCTGGCTGCGGCTGCGTGCCGCATCGACCCGGTAGAACCGCTCGAATATGCGCTCCTGAGCATCCTTGGGTATTCCCGGGCCACTGTCGCTGACGGTGAAGACCACATCGGTTTCGTCTATGGTCGCCCCTATGCCGATCGTGGTTTCGGGCCCCGAGTAGGTGATCGCATTGACAACAAGATTGGACAACGCTTGCACGATGAGCATGCCGTTGGCGAGGATCTCCAGGTTCTCCGGGTTTTCCACCGCGACTTCCAGCCGGCTGTGTTTCTGCTCGGCCTTGAAGCGGCAGGCTTCGACTGTCTCCTCCATGATCTGCCCGACGGCGGTCCAGGTGCGTGTCGGTGCCGTGTTCTGTTGTTCCAGCGATGAAAGCAACAGCAGGTCCTCGACAATACGCTGCATATGCGTTGCCTGGCGGTTGATGATCGAAAGGAAGTGGGTCCGGTCCTCCGGATTGTCCTGGGCTCCCTCGATGAGCGCCTGGGAGAACCCGGCGATGGCGGTGATCGGCGTTTTCAACTCGTGGGACACGTTTGCCACGAAATCCTTGCGTATCTGCTCCAACCGTTTCAACTCGGTCATGTCGTTCACCGTCAGCACCACACCGGTAACCTGTCCGTCGGTCCAGACCGGCACGGCAAGCAACCTGAGGATCCTGGTCTTGCTCCGTCCCACAAGCAAGGCGGTCTCGCCGAACAGGTGGCCATGGTGGGCCAAGGTCACCTCGTGGTTCTTGCCGTCGAGGAGTGTATCGTTGCAAGCCGCCACGATCTCGGTTGATCTGATCGCCTGTACCAACCTGATACCCTCGATCGACTGGGCATGGTCGGATGTCTGCAGCAACAAATGCTTCGCCGCCTGGTTGGCGACCTTGATGACCAGCGAGGAGTCGACCAGCAGGATGCCTTCGGTCATGCTGTCCAGGATAGCCTGGACCTGTTGTCGGCTCGATTCGACCTCGTCGATGGTGTTGCGCAAACGGGTGGCCATGTCCTGCATGGTGGTGGCGAGTTCGGAAATCTCACTGGGTCCGTCGAGGTGCATGCGGGCATCCAATTCCCCGTTCGCATAGCGTGCGGCGGTCTCCTTGATCCGATGCAACGGGTGGGTGATCATGCCGATGCTTATCGCGGTAATGGCTGTGACCAGGAGGACAAGGATTCCCAGACCACCGAGGAACAGGTTCTGATAGCTCTTCTGGTAGCCGGTGAGTTGGTTGAGCGTAGTCGAGAGACGCAGCACAGCGATATCGGGATCCTCGTCGATGCGGATGGCGTGGTAGAGGACAGGCAACCGTTGGGTCGCGCTGCGCCGTTCGCTGACCGCGTTTCCCGTATCCAGCGCCTGCTGGACCTCCTCGCGGTAGAGGTGGTTGTCCATATCCGCTGCCCGGTAGTCGGAATCATAGAGGACCCATCCGTCCTTGCCGACAATGGTTATGCGCAGCGAGGTTGCCCGGGCATAGGCATCGAAACGGTCCGGTTCGATGGTATAGGTGTCGTTTTCCAGCAATGTCTTGAGGTAGGTCGCGTTGTTGGCCAGTTGGGTATAGGTGGTCTCCCTCAGGGTATTCGAGAAGGCCCGGTTCGCGATGAGGAAGCTCCCGCCCAGTGCCAGGGCAAGCACGAAGAGGGTGAGGATGACCAGCCGTTGGCGAATGCTTTTGCCGATCATGGTTTGTCCTGGTAGGAGTATCCGATTCCCCAGACTGTCTTGATGGCGTTGCCACCATCGCCCATCTTGCGACGGAGGCTGGCGATCTGGACATCGATGGACCGTTCGGTCACCGGATAATCGCTTCCACGCATGCCGGTGATGATCTGGTTGCGGGTATAGACCCGTCCCGGAGAGGCTGCGAGCATGGCCAGCAACGAGAATTCGCTGGCGGTGAGGTTCATCTCCTGGTCCTTCCAGAATGCTTCATGGCGGTCCTGGTCCATAGTCAATTCCCCGACAGCGATATGCCGATCGGGTTCGCTCGTGTCACCTGGGGAAGGAGAGGTCGCCCTGCGTAACAATGCCTTCACATTGGCAACCAGGACCTTCGGACTGAAAGGTTTGGGCAGGTAGTTGTCGGCGCCTAGTTCCAGTCCGGTGATCACATCGGTCTCATCGGTCCGTGCCGATACGATGATGATGGGAAGTTCCGTCTTGCCCCAGGTGAACCTGACGGTCTTCAACACATCCATGCCGCTGACACCGGGAAGCATGAGGTCGAGCAATACCAGGTCGGGGTGGTCCCGTTCGATGATCTGCAACGCTTCGCGACCGGATGCGGCCTTCAGCGTCGCAAAACCTTCCTTCTGCAGGTGGTAGCAGATCAGTTCCTGGATATCGGGCTCGTCTTCCACCACAAGTATCGTTTTTTCCTCTGACATGACACCAGCTTATCAAAATCGCGGAGGTTTTAACAGAAAATTGTGTATTGCCCCAGGTGTATTCATACATTTTTCACAATTGGTTGCACAAATGGTGGTCGGCTCCGCTCTTCCATCCCTGTCCCACAACCGATCCCAACGAACGGTAGGTGTTCTCGAGGCCGCAAAAGAGGAGGGGGTCGGCCTTCATGCAATCTATTGTCCTATCGGGGCCCAGCAGGTTCTCATCCATATGTACTTCCTCGACCGAGGCGAATACGACGGTATCCATGGCGAATTCCCGGTGTTCGCCGATGCATCTGCAGGTGCAGGTGATCGGACAATCGACAATCATGGGGGCGTTCTCCAGGGTGCCGGAGAATGTGGCGAAGATACCACTCTTGTCGGTGTCCTTGCCGCTATGCATGCCGCACCAGTCGGTCGGGACCACCTGGCCGGTACGGGGGATGTTGATGCTGAACACACCGTGCTCGCGTATGCCCCGATAGGTGTGGTGGTGCTTGTTGAGGCTGATGCAGACGATCGGTGGGTCCACATTCACTCCGCTGACGAAGGCGGCGGGGAGGAAATTCGGTTTTCCATCCACCATCGCACCCACCAGGACGATAGGCGCGACCGGTAGGGGAATAAAGGCTCCGACAGGTATTTTTCTCACGTGTTTCTTGTGCTCCTTCTGTGCAATTTCTCTACTGGTGAGTATCGGGTTGAAGATAATTCTTTGTCAAATATATTTTTAAAATAAATGTATGAAATCCCAGCCACTTGGTATGATATACGTTAAATTTTTATCGATAAATTTGTATTGCTACTGTACCATGTTTTGGATGTGTGCTAATATATCGTTAATGTGAACAACACAAGGATCTATCATCAGATGGGCCATGAGAGGAGGTCAAGGTCATGCCTTTCGTCATATATTCAGAAAGGATGGAGCAAGAATCCGCCAAGCAATATGCGTACCGTATACTAAGACGGAATATCCTATTGTTGGATATGGTTCCGGGCGAGGCGATTGTTGAGAAGGACATATCCACTAAGCTCAAGCTGAGTAGGACTCCGGTTCGCGAGGCGCTGTTGGACTTGTGCCGGGAACGGCTCATCGATATCTATCCGCAACGGGGTACCAGGGTAGCGCTTATGGACGCCCGATTGGTGGACCAGGGGCGGTTCCTTCGGGAGACGGTGGAGTTGGCCCTCTTGGAGTTGGCATGCAAATCCTTTTCTGCAGAACAGGTGGCAGAGCTTGAACAGAACTTGGATGAACAGGAGCACGAAGCGAAAAAACCTGATTTGATCAGTTTTTTCCTGAAGGACAACGAGTTCCACCGTATCCTGTTCACCGCTTGCGGAAAAGAGACGGTATTCGATGCGATCGGATTCTATTTTCCCCATTTTACGCGGGAACGCATGTTGCGCCTGCAAATGTTCAACCCCGACGAGCTGCTCTGCGACCATCGGCATATCCTCGATGCGATCAAGTCAGGGGATTGCCGCACGGCAAAGTTCCACCTGTCCCAACATCTGGACCACGTCATGTGTGATCAGAAGCTGTTGATCGAAGGATTTCCCGAATACTTCAAATCCACACCATAGTTCCGTCTCCCCATTGTTTGTGATACGATGGGGGAAGGACACACCTATGGATATCGTAACGACCGAAACCATTCTTGAAAGCATCAACGACGGCGTATTCACCATCGACAACGATTGGCGGATCACCTCGTTCAACCGTGCGGCCGAGCAGATCACCGGTATTTCACGTACCGACGCCATCGGTTTGCGCTGTTCAGAGGTATTCAAGTCGAACATGTGCGAGGGCCGTTGTCCCCTGGCCGAAACATTCTCCACCGGAAATACGGTCATAAACCAGAGCGGGTATATCGTGAATCTTGCCGGCAAGCGGGTTCCGGTGAGCGTCTCAACCGCTTTGCTCAAGGATTCCGAGGGGAAGGTGATCGGTGGCGCCGAGACTTTCCGCGATCTGAGCGAGCTCGAGCAATTGCGCAAATTGCGCGCACGCGAGCGCTTCGGTACCATCGTGAGCAACAGCGAATCCATGCGCAAGGTTCTCTCCATGGTCCCGGCGGTTGCACAGAGTACGTCTACGGTGCTGGTGCTTGGGGAATCGGGTACGGGCAAGGAGGTCCTCGCACGTGCCATCCATGGCTGCAGCACCCAAAAGCACGGTCCGTTCATAGCGGTCAACTGCGGGGCGTTGCCCGACACCCTGCTCGAATCGGAATTGTTCGGATACCGCAAGGGTGCCTTCACCGGTGCCGACAGGGACAAGCCGGGACGGTTCGCTCTGGCACGGGGCGGAACGCTGTTCCTCGATGAGATCGGCGATATCTCGCAGGCCATGCAGGTCAAGTTGCTGCGGGTCCTGCAAGAACGGCAATTCGAGCCGTTGGGTGGTCGTGAGACGGAGAAGACCGATGCCCGTATCGTCTGTGCGACAAACCGGAACCTCGAGGAACTGGTGGCACAAGGCAAGTTCAGGCAAGACCTCTATTACCGAATCCATATCATTGCCATGACGATTCCACCGCTACGCGAGCGTAGGGAGGATATCCCGTTGCTCGCCGACCAGTTCCTGCAGCGGTTCTCCGTGTTGAACAACAAGAACCTCGAGCGGTTCTCGGCGGAGGCCTATGGTCGCTTCTACGCCTATGGGTGGCCGGGGAATATCAGGGAATTGGAGAATGCCGTAGAGCGTGCGGTGGTGTTGTGCCAGGGCGACGAGATAACCCTGGACGATCTGCCGGCCGAGATTTCCCGATCCCACTCTGATCCATTGCAGACCGGGGGACAATCGCCGAAGCGGGACGATAGAACGGATGCGCGAACCGATGTCCACAGTGCCAAGGAAGAAGTTGAACGGCAGTGTATTGTCGCTGCCTTGGAGCGCCACGGCATGCGGGTTTCCGAAGCAGCGCAGGAATTGGGGATGCACAGGTCAACCCTCTACCGCAAGATCCAGGCACTTTCCATCGGGCTCGAGTAGTCGCATCGTGTCGCGGGTTGTCGCAAGATAGCGACAAAAAGGTGTGCACAATCGTCGCATAAATGCGACAATTTGGCGCGACAGCACCTATCGCATGAGCAGTCCAACCAAAGGCCGTTGCACCAATTCACCATTCCAAACCTCTTTGAAGCATAGAGATAATAGAATCAAACAAGCAATATTATTCCGGTTCATCAATACTTGGCATGCATGATGCATCTCAGTAGGCATGAAACTCGCGATAACCGTATGGAACGGTAGGATAGCCCCCTTGTTCGATGTAGCGCATCATGTGCTGATCGTCGAGACCGAAGGCTTCGGAAACCCCATCCTCCAGCTGACCACCATCGAAATGCATGCCGAGTTGCCGGGGCAGAAGGTTGAAACCTTGGTCGCGATGGATGTACAGGCGGTCGTCTGTGGAGCGATTTCCCGCGAGTATGAAGAGGCGGTCCTACAAGCCGGGATGGAACTGGATGCGTTCGTCGCAGGGGATGTCGATGATGTCCTTGCGGCATGGCAATCGGGAACCATGCGGCAACAGGGATATTCGATGCCAGGATGTCCGTGTCCGTTGCATCGTCGGATGCGTCGGGGGATGGGAGTCCGCCATGGGTATGGAAGGCACCGGTTGGACCGGTGATCGCATAGGGATATACCGAAGCAGGTATAACAGATAGGAGGCAAGATATGCCACGTGGAGATGGAACGGGAAGAAATGGCGGAGGCCCCATGACCGGAAGGGGTATGGGATACTGCGCAGGGTTCGACCTGCCGGGGTATATGAACGGCAGGACTCGATTTTTGGGAAGGGGGCGCGGATTCGGTCGCGGCTTCGGCTACGGCATGGATTACAAGGGCTACTGGCGTAACGCACCGGGCATCTACGCGGTGAAAGGGCTGTAAACGGGAGTGCCTAGCATGGCTCGCTCGTCGGGCCATGCACCCCCTTCAAAATGCGCTCGCTTCGCTGTGACGCAACGTCGCAGTTTGCGGTCTGGCCCGGCTCCCGTGGGGCTTTGATCGACTGATCCTTGGTCCAGATTGCGGTTGTAACCGCCCGCGCCCGTCTCGCCTGTTTCCTTTCGTCTCATCGTTCCTTTGCGGTAACGCTCTCTGCGCGCCGTCTCGTAGGCGCGAGGCGAATCCGTGGATGCGATTGGCGTCGTTGTTGCGCAACGCCGGACGCCGCATTCGGCAGATTTGGCAAGCCTTATCGCTCGCGTGAATTGCACTTTAGGATAACTAGCCGACAAATCTTCGCGTTGATGGTGGCGAAGGCTCTGCGACGGGCTTTGCGGCCTTGGCAATCACGGCTAAGCTCTGGAAGTCCTTAATGCGCATGGCCTAGGCGAATCACGCTGAAAGCCACTGCTGGAAAGGCTATTAACACTAA
>PGXU01000115.1 GCA_002839335.1 Spirochaetae bacterium HGW-Spirochaetae-4 | reverse complement strand
ATTCTTCAACATGACCCCTTCGTTGAGCAACGCCTGGTCCAACAACACTTGGGACAGGTCCGTGATGTAGGTCTCGTCATCGGTGTCGGCGATCTTCTTCACCACTGGACTGTCGAGGTTGATCTCCAGGATCGGTGTGCTCTCGGGCATGTCGCTCTGTCCCATGGACTTGAGGATCTGCTGCATCTGCACCGACATGTCGTCGTCATCCACAACCACTACGGCCGGGGCATCGACCAGGCGGGTCGATACGACGACATCCTTCACGCGCTCGCCCAGGGCCTTCTTGATCTTCTTGACGACGTCCTTGCCTTCCTTGCTCTTCTTCTTGCTCTCGTCCTTGTCCAGTTCGTCGACGGCTCCCGACTTGTTGATAGCCTTGAGCGTCTTCTCCTGGTACGTTCCGATCGAGGGAACAACGATATCGTCGATATCATCGGTCATCAACAGGACTTCGATACCCTTCTTCCGATACCCTTCAAGCAATGGCGAGCGGCGGATGGTCTCTTCGTTTCCTCCCGCAAGGTAGTAGATGTTCTTCTGGTCTTCCTTCATCCGCTCCTTGTATGCCGCAAGGCTGGTGTAGCCTTCGACTTCGGAGCTCTTGAACCTGACCAGGTCGAGCAGCGTCTCACGGTTGGCGTAGTCGCTGTACAAGCCCTCTTTGAGCGGCCTGTTGAACTGTTCGGCGATCTTCGCATAGAGTTCCGGATTCTGCTCTGCCAGCTTCTTCAGTTCCCCCAGGATCTTCTTGACCGAGGCGGTCCTGATATTGCTCATGATCCGGTTCTGCTGCAAGATTTCGCGACTGACGTTCAACGGCAAATCCTCGCTGTCGATCACTCCCCGCACGAAGCGTAGGTAGGATGGAAGCAGTTCCTTCTCGTCATCGGTGATATAGACGCGCTTGACGTAGAGCTTCACCCCGGGCTTGTAGTCGGCATGGTAGAGGTCATAGGGTGCCTTGGAGGGAATGAAAAACAACGTGGTGTAGTTGTTGGCGCCTTCGGCTTGTGTGTGGACATAGTACAGGGGATCCTCGGAATCGTGCGAGGTGTTCTTGTAGAACTCATTGTAGTCGTCGGCGGTCAGTTCGCTCTTGCTGCGTCTCCACAAGGCGGCCGCACTGTTGACCTGCTCGACCTTATGCTCGGTTCCCTTCTTCTTGCCCTTGTCGTCGTACTCGTCCTGGTCGTATTCGAGGAAGATTGGGAATGCGATGTGGTCCGAATACCGTTTGATCAGGCGATCCAATGCCCATCGGTTCGCATATTCATCCCCTTCCTCATTGAGATGCAAGGTGATGGTGGTTCCCTGGCTATCGCGCTGGGCTTCTTCGAGGGTAAAGGTCCCCTTGCCTGTCGACGACCATTTCCAGGCCTCTTCGGTTCCCGCCTTGCGGCTGACTACTTCCACCCGCTCGGCTACCATGAAGCTGCTATAGAAACCAACTCCGAATTGCCCGATGAGATTCGAATCCTTCTTCTGGTCCTCGGTGAGGTTCTTGAGAAAGTTCTTGGTTCCCGAACGGGCAATTGTCCCCAGGTCGTCTGCGAGATCGTCGTGGGCCATGCCGACGCCGTTGTCGCTGATCACCAGGGTCTTCTTCTTGTCGTCGTCAGAGAATGCGATGTCGATCCGAGGGGTAAACTGCAAGTCCTTGAAGGCCGGATCGACCAACGTCAGATACTTGAGTTTGTCCAATGCGTCGGATGCATTGCTGATCAGCTCACGCAAGAAGATTTCCTTGTGCGAGTAGAGCGAGTGGATGATGAGGTGCAATAGTTCGGACACCTCCGTCTTGAATTTCTTCTGTTCCATGAATTCCTCCGAAACGTGTGTATATACCAGAGATAACATAGTCAAAAAAATGGCTAGCGGCAACGTTTTGATTAACATTTGGTCCAATCTGAGCTATGCTAGGGCATGCACTTCACCCAACCTTCTTCTGCCCGCCAACTCAATCGGCTCAGGACGCTCAATCTCATCGCCACGTGCGAGGATCTTTCCCGTGCCGACGTCTCGCGGTTGCTGGGCCTGAACAAGGTGAGTACCGGTGAGATAGTCGATCTGCTCATCACCGAGGGGATGGTTTCGGAAACCGGTACCCGTACGACTGCAGCCGGACGTCGCCCGGTTGCGCTCGAGTTGCAGAAGGACCACAACATGGTCATGGCGATCGATGTCGGCACCCGCAATACGGCGATCGCATTGGTGAACCTCGCCGGGGAGATGCTCAGATTCGAACGCTTCCCCACCGAAAAGAAGCCTACCCCCGAACACCTTGCTGCTCTCATTATCCAGGGTACGAACAAGTTCCTTTCCCGGATGAAGGATCCGAAGGCTGTCAGCGGCATGGCGGTTTCGATCAATGGGACGGTGGAGCCTGCGACCGGGACGATCCTGCAGGTCCCCCAGTGGGGGTGGGAGTCCGTTCCGTTGGCTTATGCGCTTTCCAAGCATGTGCCGTTTCCGGTTATTGTCGAGAACAATGTCAAGTCGATGGTCCTCGGTGAACGCTGGTTCGCCGACCTGGAAGCCGATACCACCTGTTTCTATGTGAACTGGGGAGAACATATCGGGGCGGCATTCCTGTCCAAGGGGACGCTCCTGCTGCAGGATTGCCAATTCGGCCACATGCCGATCGGACAATCGGGGCAATGCCATTGCGGTGCTTTCGGGTGCCTTGAAACCTTGGCTGCAGGGTGGGCTCTAGTCGAAGGATACGATGGGGTCACATCGGTCAAGCAGTTGTGCACTATGGCCGAGTCCGACAGTGCGGTGGCAGGCGATCTGCTTCAAGCCGCTGAAGCCATGGCGCAAGCGCTTATTTTCGCCTCCGCGATCCTCAGGCCACAGAAGGTGATAATCGGCGGAGGGATATCGGCCCTTCCGGAACGTTATTTCACTGCGCTGAAAGAGACGTTCCAGCGCAAGGCTCCCCCGATCGTCAGTTCCACGACGACTATCGAACGCACGCAATTGGGTGATCGGGCCGGGATATTGGGTACGGCAGCGATCGGTCTGGATGAATTTGTCTTCAAGCGTTCACTTCTGGAGCAGCTCAAACACCACCAGGCATAAAAAAAACCGCCTCCCCGGTGGGGAAAGCGGCACCTCCTTCAGAGCATAAGGAGCGACCTTATGTCCATGCATCCCTGGGCAGCTTCCGCCCTGCCCAAGAGCAACCACAAGATTGATTATTACATGGTTTCAGTCAGTTGAAAAGACTTTTTTTCAAGTCTTTTTCTTGCGCTTTCCAGCACGCTTTTTCACTCAGCCGCTAGTGATACGGTTATATCGGACTGATAGGTGTCGGTAGCTGCGGCACGCATTGCCGTGGCGGCTCCATCTGTGGTCAATCGTGCGGCAAATATGTGGGTAAAGGTAGACAAACCGGAATCCAAGACAACGGTGACTTGGGATCCAATGATATTGTTCCTCTCCACCGGCTCACTGGATTCATCCTCCAGACGTTCAAGCAGGATGAAATCAATTTCATCCTTGATGGAGGAAATGGTACTTTTCAAAGGTTCGAACGTGTATGTGATGGTGAAGGTGGTTTCGGTAACGGGAGGATTGTCGACGCGGAGCGTCCAGGATCCGATATCCACCCCCTCTCCCTCAGGTTGCAACTCCTCCGAGAGGAGGTTGTACGAAGTATCGGCCAGCCGGGATACAGAGAAGTAGAGGCCCGATTCAATATATCCATTGAAGGTGATGGTGTCTGAACCGAGGGTCTGGGGAGTTGTAGCTGCCCATAATGAAGGGAGTATGAAGATGAAAATCAAACTGAGCATCAAGACCGCATGTTTTTTCATTTTCTCCGCCTTCCTAAGAACCTTATATAAGAAAGCACCCCGGAGGGTGCTTATACAGTGTATAACAAGAAAATCAAGTCCCTGTTGTCAAGGTAATGGTGATCGAACCATTGTAGTTGTTTGCAGCAGGGGCAAGAGCCGGAACAGTCTCAATCAAACGAACTGCTATATCCCGGGTAACAAGAGGGCTTCCGATTGGTGCGGTGAAAGCCGTTGAGTTGCTCGTCTGGGGAACCACAGTGGTACCGTTCAATTCAATTACCTCGAAAGCAATTGTTGTCGTTCCGGATGTCAATGGAGTAGTTGCATATGTTACCGTATATGGAACAGTAGAACCCTGATTACTCGCAGAAAACTCCCAATTTCCCAATACAATGCCATCTCCAGTTGGTTGAATGGCAGTATTATTGACCAAGTCAATTCTTGTGGTATTCGTCTGTTCAACTGTAAATGCAATAGTTCCAGATCCAACACTACCGTAAACGTTTAGAGAGCCTGAACCTACAGTTGTCACTTCAGCAGCAAGGGTAAAACTCACTAGCACAATCAGAATTATGGTGATTAACCTTTTTTTCATATCATTACCTCTCTCAGCAATAGCTGTACATATAATCTAAACCCGCTTATTACTTATGTCAATAGATGAGTTAATATTTTCTATAATTTTTATGTCTTTATTCTATAATTTTTTTATTTTGTTTTATTATATACTGTTAAATATATTTCTTTAGGGTTCATCATGTGTCATCTCTACTGCTCTCAACAGTAATCCAATGGAATTTTTAGGTATTGGGATTTTTGCCAATGTGATTTGCTATTGGTAAAGTCCATCATATGTCAAAAGAAAAATGGCTTGATTGTCCTATACGATATTGTCTGCGAGATGAAGGGCATCAATTCCCTGGGCAAGCCATAGCCCCGGGAGGCTTCGCCTCTAGTCACTCCAAGATGCACAGTAATTCAACTCGCAATCCCGGCACTTGCTTGGGATTACGTATCTATTGAGCTGTCAATGAGAATTGAATAGTTGTCCGGTAGTTGGTGCTGGGAGGATAGGTGGACGAGTCGGTTCGCTTGATGAAGATCGGGCCTGCATTCGCCGAGGCAGGATAAGTACCACCCACCCGCACCAGCGTCGCAAACAGATTGCCGGAATCAATCCAATCGGTTCCATTGTACACATCGTATCCAATCTGAACACCAGGGAGTGTTTCGTCTGTGAAGGCATCGTAATCTATATAGAGCACTAGATTCGAGGAACTGTTTGAAGATACGGCCCAGGTTCCGACCTCGACCCCAAACCCTTCCGAATTAAAGAGGATATCACCACTATCAAGGGATATGGCAGTCTCAAGTCCAGGAGATGCACCGAGAAGCTGGGTTATACCAAGGAGCGACTTGGGGCTCACAACACCATTCAGATTGAGCGTAGTCGTACCAACTGATATGGATTCGGCAAAGAGCAAAGATGTAGCAAGGATCGCAAGAATGACGATCAAGACAACACTCTTTTTCAACATGGATAAAGTGTACTTATGGCAACAACTTATGTCAACAGATGACGTGATATATCAAGCTAAAAACATCATACCCTGCCATAATCTAATCTATTTTTTTTGTATATAAATATTTGTATTTTCATTTTTTTTGTTCAGTTCGTACATAAGTTATTATACAACTAAAGAAATATATTTAGTTGTGTATTTTTATCCCATTCAAGCATCTCAAAATTGAATACAAGAATTAATAAGGCTATGATTATTCTCACACTGGAGTTCAATATTTCATGTGAACTTTTCATAAGTTATCATACACACTTTCTAAGTCTAGGGTTCTCGGCATTTCCTTCAGACTAGGACTTTCAACAACGCTCCTGATTTCAGTAGCTATTCCTTTTACTCTTGCTCATGTAACAGTCTTTCACGACCTAGTTACCTACCTATGTAGTTAATCAATCGAGTAGGCGGGGGCCGCTAGGCCCCAACCTCTCACACCACCGTACGTGCCGTTCGGCATACGGCGGTTCAACCAAACAGACTATTGTACCGGAGA
>PGXU01000024.1 GCA_002839335.1 Spirochaetae bacterium HGW-Spirochaetae-4 | reverse complement strand
CCGGTACCGGAGGACATGAGGTGTCGGGCAACGGCTTGGGTTAGGTTTTGATTATGAGGATTTCTCCTTTTACGGTTAGATTAATATTGAGGCAATGCGGCCTCTTGACGTTATTTGTGTAACATCGCATAATGGCACGGTAATTACAAATTCCAATTGGATATCTTAACGGATAAGGAGCTCTATCGTGCCTTGTGGAAGAAAAAGAAAGAAGCATAAGATTGCTACTCATAAGAGGAAGAAGAAACTCAGAAAGAACAGACACAAGAACAAGAAGTAGTCGTGTCTCGCAATCTTCAAACAAAACCGCCGGTCGCTCCGGCGGTTTTTCCTTTTGGCTTCCCCGGTCTCCTTGACATGCGGGAATTACTTATGTTAGGGTACTTTGACCTCTTTATCCACAGAAAGTGGATCATATAGTCCGTAAGGAGGAACTATGAGAAATTACGAATTTACCGTCATCTTCGATGCAAATGAAGATCAGACGGCCAAGGGTCTTGAACTTGTTCTCGCGGAGTTCACCACCGCACAGGTCGAGATCACCAAGCAGGAAGATATGGGAGTGAAAAACCTCGCGTATCTTATCAAAAAGCAGGACAAGGGCCACTATTATTTCTTTGAGCTGAAGGCCGATCCCTCTGTAATCAATGGGTTCAACAATACTTTCAAGCTCATGACACCCCTGTTGAAATTCTTGTTCGTTAACAAAGACACCCAAGTCTAACGACTGGAGCGCGAAATTATGGCTAATGACACCAATATCGTAGTGCTCGTCGGTCGTCTCACTCGTGAGAGCGAATTGAAATTCACCAACAACGGCACTGCCGTCGGTAGGTTTTCCCTTGCTGTGAACCGCATGAAGAGGTCTGGGGAGCAGCGGGAAGAAGAGGTGAGTTTCTTCGACATCGTCGTGTGGGGCAAACAAGCCGAAGTACTGAACCCATATCTAACCAAAGGACGTCAGGTCTGTATCAATGGAGAGTTGCGTCAAAACCGCTGGGAGCAGGATGGACAGAGCAGAAGTCGGATAGAGGTCGTTGCCAACAACATTCAGTTGCTGGGGGGCTCCTCAGGAAACAATTCCACAAGTTCGACCACCGATTATCCCTCTTCCAACGATCAGGGAAACCGGAGAACGGGTGGCTTTGAACCAAAGGGAAATTCTCGGATGCCGTCGGCACCGAACGGATTTCCAGGACCTGAACAGTTCGATGATGACATTCCATTCTAGGTGATGGATAGGAGTAAAGAAACATGCGTGATGATAAAGATTCTATGAATAACAACGACTCCAACGACAGTCGTGGAGGAAACTTCAGGGACCGTCGTTTTGGAGGTGGCAAAAGAGGACCTTTCAAGAAGAAGGTCTGCAAGTTCTGTACCCAGAATTTGGTCGCCGACTACAAGAACCCCGATTTGCTCAGAAGATATGTGACTGAACGCGGAAAGATTTTGCCAAGCCGCATCACCGGCAACTGTGCAAAGCACCAGCGTGCGCTCACTACCGAGATCAAGCGGGCAAGAGTATTGGCTTACCTTCCGTTCGATCGAAAATAGTCGGAGAATTTATGGAACGGCAAACCATGATAATGGTACGTTCAGGTGTTTTGGCTGTCGGACTTTCCTTTATCATGTATTGGATAGCCGCTTCCTCGACACTGTTCATTGTCCCGTTGCTGTTCTTCGCCCCACGTTTCCAATCTTCCAGATGGGCGTTGTTGCCTGTCGGTGCGGTTGCCCTGCTCTTGACGGGTTACCAGATGATCGGATTCGGAGGAGTACAGATTGATGGTTCGGTTATCGGAGCTTTGACGGTCGGATTGTATATGCCGATTTCATTGCTTGCCGGAGCTGGAATCTGGATCGGGCTGCAGGGTAGGGGGATGTTGGTAAAATTACTTGCCGGCTCCTTGTTCGCGGCTCTGTTTGGGATGGGTCTGGTACTGTGGTTGTCAGGTGGATCGCAATCGGCTCTTGCCACTGAAGATTTGTATCGACAGATGGTAAGTGTAATGGTTCCGTCGTTGCTTGAAGGACAACTTCCGTTGGGAATGGATGAAGCAATCCTATTCGAGACGGTGGTTACTGTTCTGAAATTGGGATTCCTTCCGATTTTTATCGGCCAATTCGGTTTATCGGTTATGATAAGTGAATTGTTGATACATCGGGCCGAGTGGTCATTCCAGGACAGGATGGCACAATGGACTCTCCCTGAAAATTCCGTTTGGGTTTTCTTGGGGAGTTGGACTATAGTATTGGTGACCTTGTTGGTTGACATGACGATTGTGGAAAGTGTTGCTTGGAACATAGCCCTGTCGTGTACATTGCTCTATATGGTGCAAGGTATCTCGATTTTGGCGGCTCTGGTCCGAAGGAGAAATCCTGGGGCGACCGCAACGAGGATATTTGTCCTCTCGTTCCTATTGGTCCTGTTGCCAGGTGTGAATGTGATTCCGTTGTTGGCATTGCCGCTATTGGGTGTGTCGGAGACGTGGATCGGGTATAGAAAGAAAGCATAAGGAGATACATTCTATGAAAATCATATTGAACCAGGATGTTCACAATCTCGGTGAAGAAGGGGACGTGGTAGTCGTCAAGGACGGATACGCACGTAACTTCCTGCTTCCCAAAGGGTATGCTGTTTTGTTCAACAAGGCGAACCAATCGTTGTTCGCCAGCAGGACTGCAGCTATTGAAAAACGCAAGGAAGAGAAACGCAAGGCCGCCGCAAGTGTCAAGGAGCAGTTGGATTCGATGAATTTGACGCTCGTTGTATCCGCAGGCGAATCCGGCAAATTGTTCGGTTCCGTCACCAACGCGATGGTGCAGGAAGCACTTGCGAAGAACGGTATTGAAATTGAACGGAAACGTATTGAAGTTGCTACCCATGCGATCAAGATGGTCGGTTCCTATTCTGTGAAGGTTCGCTTGTATGAAGGCGAGAGTGCACAGGTCAAGATAGAAGTCATCAGTGAATCTATCGTGAAGAAGGAAGAGGCCGAAAAGGCAGCGGCGGCCAAGGCCGCGGCGAAGGCAGCTGCCGCTGAAGCAAAGAAGCAAGCGGTTGAGGCTGAAGAAGAGATCGTTGAAGAAGTCGAGGAAGAAGCCTACGGCGCCGAAGGTGTCGATGAGGAAGAAACTGAAGACGACGAGGAATAGTGGCGATAATGGCATCGAACCTGTCGGCTGGACGTATTCCCCCACATAATGATGATGCTGAACGTGCGGTGCTGGGAGCAGTGATGCTCAGCAGTACTGCCTTCAGTGAGGTGACGGAAGTCCTTCGCAAGGAGGATTTCTACAAACCCGGTCATCAGGCATTGTTCGATGCCATCCTCTCTTTTCATCAGGAACATAGTTCCCAGACCATTGACCTGATCACCATCACCGAGTACTTGCGATCGAAGAACCAGTTGGACTTGTGTGGTGGTATGGCATATGTGGTGTCATTGACCAGTGATGTCCCGACTACCGCAAATGCCATCTATTATGCCAATATCGTTCGTTCACACAGCCTGCGCAGAGTTCTGCTTGAACTGAGCGGAAAAATCCGTGAGGATGTGTTCGACGAATCCCAAGATATCGCAAGTGTCCTGGATGAAAGCGAAAGGAAGATGAGTGAACTCCAATCTTCCAGCGGGACATTCACCGACAAGTACCAGGAAAGTTCGATTCTCGTCAACAAGACCGTGGACCGGTTGATGGAACGGGCCAAACATGGCAACAAGGATGGTGTGAAGTCCGGATTCCAGCAACTCGATGAAATGACCGGAGGTTTCCAGCCTTCCGAATTCATCGTAATCGGTGCACGACCATCGGTTGGTAAGACGGCATTCGCTATTTCCATGGCAATGGATATGGCTATCCATAGGAAGGTTCCGGTAGGATTCTTCTCTGCGGAAATGACCAGCATGGCAATTATGGAACGTATCCTGTCCGCTGAAGCACGTGTCGATTCGAAAAGGATCCGTTCAGCTATCCTGCGAAGCCAGGATATGGTGAGTATTGTCGATGCCGCAGGCCGAATATATGAGGGGAAACTCTATATCCAAGATACCCCAAACATCAAATTGCTCGATTTGCGCAGTCAGGCAAGACGCATGAAGCGGGAACGTGATATCAAGATCCTGTTCATCGACTATATCGGACTGATCAACCCCGAAGCGAATCCGAATGTTCCCCGGCATGAGCAGGTTGCGGAAATCTCCCGCTCCTTGAAAGCATTGTCAAGGGAATTGCAGATTCCGATAGTCGCACTTTCCCAGGTGTCCCGTGATGCCGAAGGAAAGGAGCCTAACCTGGCGAATCTTCGGGATTCGGGATCTGTCGAACAGGATGCGGACGTTGTGATCCTGTTGCATCGCGATAGGCTGGCGGACCTCAGCAATACCAGGGAAGGGAAGAACGGTAACGAACCGTCTCCCCAGATTATCCACGGGTATCCGGTGCAGGAGACGAAAGTTATCTTGGCAAAGCAGAGGAACGGAGAAACCGGGATCATAACCATGGGATTCCAGAATCAGCTTGTCAGGTTCGTGGAATTGGAACGGTCCTCAGGATCCTAGGAAAAAGAACCGCAAGTCCCCGGCTACCACAAATAGCATCAATAGGAACAGAAACAGCAGTCCCACGGATTGGAACCGCACATACATACGCGGTGATACGGATTTTCTCCTCACTATTTCGATCAAGCTCAACAAGATCGATCCACCATCCAATCCGGGGATGGGAAGCAGGTTCGCAGCTGCCAACGATATGCTGACCATCGCCAACAAGTGGAGGATCGCCCTGACTCCTGCATTTCTCATTTCCCCAATCACATAGGATATCCGTAGCGGTCCGGCAACAACCTCATCCATGGCAAAAGCCCCACTGAACAATTTTGGAATCAAGAGGAACGTTTCGACGACCGAAACACCGGTTTGGGCGAATGATGACCAGATCGCCTGGCCGAGAGGTTGTCCCGAAACATGTTCTAGTGTCCTCGCGAAGTTATATCCGAAGGAAATCTTACCATCTATGGTTCGTGTAGGACTATACGTGATCGTATCTAGGGTACCGTCGGCATGCTGGACCTGCAATTCGATCCAAGAGGGATTGTCGGAGAGGATTTCCAACAAATCGAATGTATTCTCGACCGCATGTCCCTGGGCTTTCAGAATCACGTCTCCCTCTGAAAGTGCAGTCATGGATTCGGGAGACAGGGCGGAAATGGCACCTATCTTCGGTTCGATATAGGTACTTATCCCGAATAGAAGCCTCTCGGTCTTTTTATCGACAATCCCTGTGATTTCGAAGGTACTGATAGTCCCGTTCCTTTCTATCGTGAACGTTGTTGGGATTCCGGCTTTCTGACGGGCCAAGACCGATTGCAGACTGGAAAAGTTCCCTATCGACTCATCCTCGATTCCAATAACGATATCCCCGGTTTTCAACCCTGCCATTTGTGCTGCGTGCGGACTTCCTTCTTCTATCCCGAAGGTCTTGGGATAGTCGCTGGTAACCACAATCCTATTCGGGTTGCTGACCGTTTCGTATCCAAGGGTAAAGAAGGGTATGAAGATAACCATTGCAAACAAGAGATTGAAAAGTGGTCCACCCAGGTAGGTCATGATCCTGCGTATCGGAGATACGGCAAATAGCGATCCTTCTTCCATGGAAGTAAAGGACTTGCCTCCTGCATGCAGGGACCGTTGCAGATCATCGGTACCTTTCAATTTGCAATAGCCACCCAAGGGAAAAATATTGATCCGATATTCGACACCATGGACAGTCCAGCGTTTGATGGCTTTCCCCCAACCGATGGCAAATACTTCTACCGTAATTCCTGATAGTCGAGCGAATACGAAATGACCGGTCTCATGGATAGTAACCATCAGTGCGATGCTGAGAAAACCGATCAGGAAGGAGACAACCCCATCCATCAGCTTATATTTCCCACAACTTGTGCAGCGAGTGAACGGGCTTGCGAATCGATTCCCAAGATGTCTTCCATCGATGAGAATCCGAAATGCCAATCGTGTGCAAGTGTATCGCCTACGACACGAACAATCTTATCGAAGGTTATTTCACCTTTGACAAATGCCTGGACTGCGATTTCATTCGCCGCATTGTATGCGATAGGATATCCCCGCTGCTCCCTGGCACAATCGAAAGCGAGAGGCAACAAAGGAAAACGGATATGATCAGGCTTCTGGAAACCGAGGATCAAGTTGGAGAAGTCCAAGGGATGTACAATGTTATGCAGCTCTACCTTTTTGTCGGAGAGTGCCGACAAGATGGGCAATGACATGTCAGGTGGTGAAAGTTGTGCATACAAAGCGCCGTTATGCATTCTGATCAATGAATGGACCACGCTTTGCGGGTGAATTACGACTTCGATGGATGCATGGCTGAATCCGAAGAGGAAGGAAGCTTCGATGACTTCCAATCCCTTGTTTGCCAATGTTGCCGAGTCGATTGAGATCTTCGCTCCCATTTTCCATGTCGGATGTGCCGTTGCCATGCCAACAGTGATTTCAGACATCTTGTCCAGAGGATAATTCCGAAAAGGACCGCCGGAAGCGGTGAGTACCAATGAATGCACCGCCGAAGGGCCAAAGGCCTCCAAGAGCGCATACAAGGTACTATGTTCGCTATCGACAGGTATGATCTTGACACCATGGTCGTCGGCATATTCGAACAGCAGGTTGCCGGCCATTACGATGCTTTCCTTATTGGAGAGTGCGACATCCATATGGTTTTCGATTGCCGCGAACGTTGCCGGAAGTCCACTGGAACCCGCTATGGCATTGAGGACAATATCAGCATCGGTATTTCGAATCAGATCGACTATCCCTTGCTCTCCGAAATATAGGGAAGTACCTTCCAAGAAATCGACATGTTCGGAATCGAGCCCTCGGGCACCTGAGATACACACATTCTTGCAATTCCAGGTCCGAGCGATCCGGGTGAGCTCTCCTACCGCCGAATGGGCACTGAGTCCCACCACTTCGAAGGACTCGGTCAGCGATTCAAGTGCGCGCAAGGCGGTCGTTCCTATACTGCCGGTACAACCGAGAATTATGACGGATCGCTTGGTTCGGTTTTGCATTTCGCCTTCCAATCAGGACAACAGGGCAACCAGTACGATAAAGAATGGCGCACTCGCTAGGAGTGAATCGATGGAATCCAATATTCCACCTCTTCCAAAAATTATGGTACCGGAGTCTTTCACTTTGGCTCCGCGTTTGAATGCGGATTCGACCAGATCCCCGATATCACTGACAATCGCTAGAAGGAATCCAATCAACAATGCCTCACCCAGCGAGAACATCGAACGCATCGAAGGAATGAAGCGCACCCAAAGGAGACTTAAGAGCATGGTGGAGAGTATGCCGCCAATAAAGCCGGCAATACTCTTGTTCGGACTGACAGCGACAATATTCCGATTCTTTTTTCCCAGCCACATACCGAATACATAGGCAAAGGTGTCATTGCCAAACACCAATAGGAACAACATGAGTAGCAGGTTGGTACTTTGTTGGTGTAGGAGGATACGGATAAGGAAAATGGAAAAATAGCCGGGGTAGATCAAAAGGAATACGGTTCGACCGACACGATCGATTGTGGAGGAGAAATCGTCTTTTGCTCCAACGAAGATCTCTTTGGCAAAACCGGCGATCAACAACAATACGAAAGTGATATCCAATATCGGTATGGTAGGCATATACACCGATTCGATGAATTGCATCGCTGGAAGAAGGACCGGAGTCCAATAGGGTACCAATGGCTTTTCATCGGATCGGAACAGCATTCCCCGCATTTCATAACTGCCGCTGAATACTGCGAGTACAGTAAGAATGGCAAATCCCAGATGATGGTAGTGTGGTAGGAAATAGATGAGGCTGAAGAGGGCAGGGACACTGGTAAAGGTAAGTATCAATCGCTTTCCGAGACTAGTCATGTCGGAACCCCTCCAAACCTTCTGGCACGGTGTGCGAAGTCGTCACATGCCGATTGTAATTCTTTAGCGCCCCAATCGGGCCAGAGTGTATCATAAAATGCAAATTCGGCATAGGCGGCATCCCAGAGCATGAAATTGCTCAATCGCTTTTCGCCGCCGGAGCGGATTATCAGGTCGACAGGAGGGATAAAGGCAAGGTCAATATTCGAACGGATATCTGTTGCCGTTATGCGAGCATCGTCAGCACGTTTTTCCAACCACCGGTTTACCGAACGGACGATTTCATCATGTCCACCATGGCTTATGGCCAAGGAAACGGTAAGTCGATCAAGATGTGCGGTTGCATCTTGCGTAGCGATCACGGCATCACGGGCAGCATTGGTCAATGTTGTGATATCGCCACGAATCAAGACCCGCGCACCGACCCGTTTGTAAAAGTCGATTTCACTGTATAGTCGACTGGCAAGGAGATCCATGAGGTATGCGACCTCTTTTTTCGGCCTATTCCAGTTTTCCGTGGAAAAAACATAGTAGGTGATGTAGGGGATGCCAAGACGAGACGCTTCGGTGGTGACCCGTTTCGCGGCTTTTACACCCTCATAATGGCCGGCGGTGCGAGGCAAGCCCCGTTTTGTAGCCCAACGCCCGTTGCCGTCCATGATTACCCCAACATGCTTTGGGTACATGTCGGGGAGTACATCCAATTCGAGGTTGCCCACGTTCAGATTTCCAATATCTCTTTCTCCTTATCGGTCGCCAGGTCATTGATCTGGGCGATATAGGAGTCGGTCATTTTCTGGGTTTTGTTCTCAAGGTCCTTCTGTTCATCTTCAGAAATATCGCCGGATTTTTGCAATTTCTTGATCTCGTCGATTGCCTCGCGTCTGATATTGCGAATTGCGACCCTACTTTGTTCAGCAGTGTTCTTCGAGCTCTTCGCGAGTTCCTTGCGGCGATCTTCTGTCAAGGGTGGAAAATTGATGCGTAACAATTTTCCGTCGTTGTTCGGATTCAAGGATAGTTCCGATTTTAAGATGGCACGTTCGATCGGAGCCAGCAGTGTCTTGTCCCAAGGCTGGATAACCACAAGTCGTGCCTCGGGGATGGAGACACTCGCTACCTGCGATAGCGGAGTCTCCTGACCGTAATAATCGACTTTGATTTTATCGAACAAAGCAGCGGTGGCACGTCCTGTACGAAGAGCACTATACTCTTGTGCAAGTGCGGCAACACTTTTCTTCATTTTAGCTTCACATGTTTCCAATACCGATTGCATATACAACCTCCAAAAACAGGCCGCTCGGAAATGAATTCCGAGCGGTCGAATTACACTAACTACTCTTCGACCCCAACACGATAATACGTGAATCCGGTGATCGAAAGCTTGGCCCCGACGTCCTTTGAAAGAGCGGCGAGTACCTTCTCGACAGATTGGCTGTCGTCTTTGACGAACGGCTGTTGCAAGAAACAAACTTCACTGAAGTGTTTGTTCAACTTGCCCTGTACGATACCAGCGACAACCTTCTCGGGCTTGCCCAATGCAAGGGTCTGGTTCGTAAAAATCTCTGTCTGTTCTTTCACGTAGGCTTCATCTGCCTCCGAACTATCCAAGAAGCGGGGAGAGAACGCCGCGACATGCAATGCGCAGTCGAACGCGAACTCTTTGACCGAATCCTGGGCAAAAGCTTCACTCTTGTCCGATTCGAACTTTACAAGTACGGCCAACGAACCCTCGCCGTGCACATACTGTGAAACAAATTGGTTTTCAGCAACATCGATAGACTCAAATCTCTTGAGAGACATGTTCTCCTTGATTTTGGTGATCAAGTCCTGAACCTTTGCTTCCATTTCAGGAACGATGGTGGTATAGCCGTTGGCGACAACATCCTTGCAGAGTTCTTCACCAAGTGCGACAAAATCTTCATTACGTGCAACGAAGTCGGTCTCACAAGCCATTTCCAATATGACAGCCTTGCCGTCTTGAACCAAGGTGAATGTACGGCCATTGTTGGTCGCACGACCAGCCCGTTTGGCAACGGCGGCCAATCCCATTTCCTTGAGGATCTTCTCTGCTTTGGCAAAATCGCCTTCAGCCTGTACCAAAGCCTTCTTACAATCCATCATTCCGGCGCCAGTGGCGTCGCGTAATTTTTTTACAATCTCAGCGGTAATTTCCACGTGTTACTCCTTACTTGTAGGTATTAGTCCTTGTACAGAATTTCTTCATCGACTTCAATGCCACCCTCGGTAACTTTTACACTCTTGACTTTGGGGACTTCTTCATCGATATCTGTGGACTTTTCTTCTACAACCTCGAATTTGGTGAAATCGGTATCTTCATCATCTGTGGCAAAGACCACCTCTTCCTCATCTTCAACCACTTCCTCTTTCGCAACGTCGGACTCTGTGGATTCGATTTCAGGGAGGGTTTCAATAATTTCGATTCCAACTTCCTTATCTGCATCAAGCACTGCATTCGCGATGATCTCGACGAACAGCGAAATTGCGCGGATAGCATCATCATTGCCCGGAATCGGGTAATCGATGTTGGTAGGATCACAGTTGGTATCTACAACAGCAATTACTGGGATTCCGAGACGTTTTGCCTCCGATACAGCAATAGCTTCCTTTTTGGTATCAATGATGAAGATTGCACCGGGCAGATCCTTCATTTCCTTGATTCCACCAAGGTTCTTTTCAAGTTTTGCCTTCTCCTTGAGGTGAAGGGCAATTTCTTTTTTTGTATAACTTGCGAATGTACCATCGACTTCTTCCTTCTCAAGCTTTTTGAGACGGTTGATGGATTTCTTGATTGTGGTGAAGTTTGTAAGCATACCACCGAGCCAGCGGTTGTTCACATAGGGCATGCCACAACGTTTAGCTTCGTTTTCGATAGTTTGTTGAGCTTGCTTCTTCGTTCCGATGAACAGAATAGACTTGCCCTGCTTGACTTGTGAACGCACAGCCTCATAGGCTTCGACGATACAAGTGCTTGTCTTCTGCAGGTCAATGATATGGATCCCGTTTCTCTCGGAAAAAATGAAGCGGGCCATTTTTGGATTCCATCTTTTGGTCTGGTGACCAAAATGTACGCCTGATTCAAGCAGGCTTTTCATGGTGACTACGGACACAGTTCCTCCTGTGACGGGTTTAATAGAATGCCCTTAGGGCATAAAAAAATCCCGTCCCCTTCGCTATTTCTCACCCTAAGGTGGATATTCCGCTCCGTCAAAGACAGCTCGGTTAAGACAATATGGCAGAAATCGCCTTTATTGGCAAGCCCACGACGGTAGCATAATCGCCCAAAACCGACGCAATGAACATATTTGCCAAACCTTGGATACGGTAGGAACCTGCGGCACCCTTCCAATCCCCGGTCTCGAGATAGGGTTCGAGTTCGTCTTGTCCTATAGGTCTGAACGTAACCAAGGCTTCGTCGCTGCCACTGACAATCTTTGGCGGGTTTCCGGATTCGGCAGGCAACCATAGGGAAAAACCAGAATAGACCGAATGGGTTTTTCCTGAGAACAATTCCATGTGGTATCTTGCTTCCTCGCGATCTTGTGCTTTCCCAATGAGCAATCCGTTGCAACCAACGAGAGTATCCGCGGTGAGAACAGGTAAGGATTGGGTCCCGTGCCTACTCATGAAATTCTCCATTTTCCGTACCGCCAAGTGCTCCACAACCTCTTTGCCTACAGTTCCTCCATGATATTCGTCGCTGTCGGTTGGAATTGCCAGAACCTTGCAGCCAAGGCGTTCCAACAGGGCCTTGCGACCAGGAGACTGAGATGCCAGCACCACCGAGGGGAGCAATAGGGAAAAATCGCTATCAATTTCCGGAATCGTGAATGCCAAGTAGTGCCTCCATTTCATCTATCTCTTGATGCAACAACAACCATTGTTCCTCCATGTGCCCGTGTTCAACTTCCAGTTTTTCCTTTTGTCGCAAGAGGCGGGTGATGGATTCACTGTTGGAATAATTCTTTTCCAAAGACATGTCATCGAGTATCTTGATCTTTTCCCGTTCCTTCCCGGCTATGGCTTCCAGCAGTTCCTCAGCCTCATCATGCATGTTCCTCAACCGGTTCTTGATGCGGTTGGTTTCTTTCCATGAAATGGCGGCTGTTTCCTTAGCCTGGGATTTACCTGATTCGCCAACGTTCCGATCCTCGGAGGGCAACTGTTCAATGGCCTCCTTTTGTTCGAGTTTCCATGAGAAGTAATCGTAGTCGCCTTCAAAGAATTCAGGGGCATCCTCACTCAGATAGAGGATGCGGTTGGCGATATTCTTGATGAAATGCGTATCGTGGGAAACGAACACCACAGTCCCCTTGTACTGGCGGAGTGCCTGCAGAAGCATTTGCTTGGCATTGATATCGAGATGGTTTGTCGGTTCGTCGAGAATAAGCAGATTGGCAGGGTGCAACAGTATCTTCAGCAACGCAAGTCTGCTGCGTTCCCCGCCGCTAAGTACCGACACCTTCTTGTCCACATCGTCATCACTGAAGAGAAACGATCCGAGCAATGATCTGAGTCGGGGAATGTCCGACGTATCCGAAATCGTTTCCACCTCTTCAAGAATCGTATTGCCATAATTGAGGGTGTGTTCGGTATCCTGTGCGAAATATCCGACTTGTACCCCTGTTCCAAGGCCAATCGTGCCTGAGAATTCACTATCGATCTGTGCCAGCATACGCAACAAAGTCGATTTGCCGGCACCATTTCGACCTGTCACGGCCAATCGGTCCCCCTTGTTTACCATCAGGGACAAGTCTTTGAATATCTGCAGACTGCCATAGCTCTTGGACAGATTGTCCACCGTGACGATATCGTTTCCACAATGGGGAGGGAGGGGAAAAGCGAATGAAAGCTTACGAAGATGTTGTGGAATTTCAATGATTTCCACTTTCTCAAGTTGCTTCTCGCGACTTTGTACCTGACGTGCCTTCGATGCTTTGTATCGGAACCGTTCGATGAATTGTTCGGTCTTCTCCAATTCCTTGCGTTGGTTCTTGTAAGCTTTCTCCAATTGGGCCAATTCCTGTTCACGTTGGAGTTGGTAGGAGGAGTAGTTGCCGCTATAGCGGGTCAATTTCCCGTTGAACAATTCATATACCTCGGTCACCGTATCATCGAGAAAGTCCTGGTCGTGGGAGACGATCATGACAGCCCCACGATACTGTTTCAGGTAATTACGAAGCCATATCCTGGCTTCGATATCGAGATAGTTGGTCGGCTCGTCGAGCAACATCACATCCGGATCCTCGACAAGCACCTTTGCCAATGCGATACGCATCTGCCAACCACCACTGAACTCGTCGCATTGCCGCTGGTTGTCCTCCTGGGAAAATCCAAGTCCCTTGAGTATCTGTTCGATTACCGCCTGTCGACGATAATATGAGCTGTGGAGCAGGAATTCCTGCAAATCGTGCAATTCCTCCAAGTAAGGAATGGAGTCGCGGTCCTCGGTGCAGGTGGCGAGCTTCGCCTCTATCTCCCGCTGACGTTCAAGGTAAGTCTTGAAACGGTGGTATCCCTTTTCCACCTCCACATAGACGGTATTCGCTTCATGTACGATATCTGACTGGGGCAGATAGGAAATGCGCATGTTCCGGCCCATCGTTGTCGTTCCATGGTCGCTTCCGATCTGGCCGCTGATTATTCGTAATAGCGTCGATTTGCCCGAACCGTTGCCACCGGTCAATGCGGAGCGCGAATTGTCGGAGAGTGTGAATGATACATCCTTGAGCAAATCCCTGTCACCGAAAGCGAGATTGATATTTTGTACTTGAAGTGTGCCCATGTACTCCCCATATAGTCGTAAGGTGTTGCAGATTCATGTTGTTACGAGTATTATGAAAGTTACCATAACGGCGCATCGGGATGCAAGGAGTCCTTCTTGGCGTCAATACTTTGAATGGGGTATGGAGGCTCTCCGGTGATTTGTTTGGTTCTTTCTGGTAGTACAATCGAAGAGAATATATCCCAGTTCAAGCGCAATCGAGAATATGTGGATTTGGTTGAGTTGCGTATCGATCTTTTGGATGAATCCTCCCGGAGTCTTGCGTCCAAATTTCCCGACATGGTTGATCTACCCGTAATTCTCACCTGTAGAAGACAATCCGATGGTGGGAAGTATGTCGGTTCCGAAAAATCGCGGGGAGCACTTCTGGAATCCTGTCTGGACGGCAACTTCGCCTATGTGGATATAGAGGACGATGTCAAACGTTCCGCAACTGAACAGAAGGCTCGGGAACGTAAAATCAGGATTATCCGGTCCAGACATGATTTTACCGGTATGCCTTCCGACATCTTCCATAGGATTTCCAAAATAGCAGCCAAAGGCGACATTCCGAAAATGGCCGTCACTCCACAATCTGTGCTCGATTTGATCACGCTGTTCAGGGTGAAGACCGAATTGGCTGCAGTAGGGGAAAAAATTGTCCTTGGTATGGGGGATTTCGGATTTCCGTCACGAATCCTATACAAAAGGGTAGGGTCACTGCTTACCTACTGTGCCGACACTCCTGTTGCCCCCGGCCAAATCTCGGCGCAGAAGATGAAGGAATTGTATCGAGCCGATACGGTTGACGATAGGACGCATATCTTCGGTGTCATTGGGAATCCGGTATTGCATTCATTTTCCCCTGAAATCCAGAACCCCGGTTTCAAGGGGATAAATTTCAATGCGATATATGTACCGTTCCACGTGGATTCGGTACGTTCCTTTTTTATCCTGGCTGAAATGATAAAGATCTCCGGTGTTTCCGTTACCGTGCCCCATAAGCAGAATGTACTTCCGTATCTAGGCAAAATTACTCGGGAAGTGAAGCAGATAGGTAGCTGCAATACGGTTGTACGGGCAAAAAACCTTTGGATGGGAACCAATACCGATTATTATGGCTTTGTGGATCCGTTGTTGGTGGATATCGACAACAAGACCATCCAGAGCGCACTGGTTGTCGGTGCCGGAGGTGCCGCCAGGTCTGTCGTCTGGGCATTGCGCAACCATGGGTGCAAAGTAACCATCGTCAACAGGAACGTCGATAGGGCGAAGAACCTTGCACTCGAGACCATGGCTGCATTCGATAGTTTGGACAATGCGAAGAACTATGAACATGTGGATTTGATCGTACAGACTACTTCTGTGGGAATGATCCCCGATTCCGATAGTGACCCGATCCCTGATTTCAAATTCAACAAGAACCAGACAGTGTACGAACTGGTCTATCGGCCGAAGTATACGAAAATGTTGGATCGGGCACACAAATCGGGTTGCAAGCTGCTGTTTGGTATCGATATGCTTATCCGGCAGGGCAAGTTGCAGTTCGAATCGTTCACCGGCTACCATTATCCCAAACGGTTGGAACAAACCTTACATTTGAAAGAAGATTGAACGACGTAGCTTTCTGACCTTGAATATCTTTTCAATTGGGAGGACTTTTTCCTCGCCGTCGGGAAGTACCAGCACGCGTATGGATGCATCTTTTGTCGAGTTGATCAATTCCTTTGCTTCGGTAAGCAGTATCTGGGAGTTGCCGTCATGGTCCAATATGTGCAGTTCCAGCAGCTCGACAGTGGAATTGACTGCCGCCTTGCATAAATTGATTTTACCTTGGAAATCGAAACCGCTCGCTTGCATTGTCTGGGTCCGACCTTGGACCGCACTGATTTGTGAGGGGACTAGGATCAACTTGCGTTCCAATCTGGCCAGCATTTCCTCCTGTTCCCCTTTGTTCGATGCTTTGGCAAGGATAGCTTTCCTCAAATCCTTTTGGAAATCCAACGCAGTAGGTTCGGTAGGCTCGGGCTGTCGGACAGCCAATATCCGAATCGGTTCCTGTATGGGACGAAGAGTCTCCATATCTGACTGTCCAATCGACGATTCGATGGAAGTCGACGTATGGTGTGCCACTTCGGTGATGCTTCTTGGTAATAGTCCGATTCCCGTAGATGATAGGATTTCACGCCATTGCGCTTCCGAGTTTCGGGAAAACAAGTACATGCCATCGGCAATACGAGAAATTAAAAACGGTTGCAATGTGGGAAGCGCCTCGATGATCCGGCTCAGACGTTCATTCGCTTTCACCAGAATTCCGTCATAGATGACAATCGATGAGAATTCTTCTTTCCAGTGTCCGATAAGGTTTTGAAGTCCTTGTGGAATCGATTGGGTAAGACCTTCCAGATACCGGAGGATTTCCTCGACAGTGAGACCAAGATCAAAAGCCCTCATGATAGTGGCTTTATTGACCTCATAAGAAGTGACGACATCCACTTTTCGTACGAACGCAAGACAATGCAACAAATCCTTGCCGTCGACAACCGGGACACCTTCGGTGAATGAAATGGTAAGGTCGCTATCGATAGCAGGTTGCAAGTGGGGTTGATCCAACAGTTCCTTTTTAGGTTTCTGTACTGAAGTTAGACCGACGGTAAAAAGGAGGGCAATGAATTCATCCATATTTGCGATCGGAAGCCTGCTCCTATAGGAAGCCATCAGACACGCCGTTCTCAGGCCTCTGGTATGGTAAATCGGAATAGTATCGAGTAATGTCGACAAGATGATGAAGAATGCGCGAAAGGGGACATCCTTCGCAATTTTGGGTGCCTGGGGTTGGATTGAGGCAAGTGCGGTCTGGAACAAGAACAACTGCAATTCCCCAGGATCCTTTGATAACAAAGCTTGTGCCCGATTGATATCGATACGGGTTGAACGGCCTTGCTCGATAAGTATTTTTTCTCCAAAAAGCATACGGTTGTACAATAATATCCGTTCGATGAATGGGGCATCGTCCTGACCGAATACACTCTGGATGTATTTGGTGGCAAGCACCTTCTCACTCTTTTCCCGTGTTCCGAGGGTCGTATGGATATGGAGGCTGAGCAAAGCCCGTACAATGCGGGGATCACCTCCGAGGAACCGGTAGTACGGAGTGTCCGCATCCGAAGCAGGCGCAAAAATATCTTCCAGAGCCAAGGAGGAGGCAAGAAGCCTGTCGACCACAAGAGGATTGATCATCAACCCTGCGGTATGTTCGAACGTATCGGGGTTTGGGACAAGCAACAGGCGTTCCTCAAGGTTCACCACGCTTTGCTGCAAGGTCGCGTATGATATCGAGTCGCTGAAAATGGAACACAGTTCGTCTTGGGTAGGCGAACCCAATACGTAGGCACCGCTCAACAACTGTTTGTCGGTGGGAGAAAGGCTTGCTTCGACACGGGCAAGGAATTCGTCGGTTGAGAATAGTGTGGTCAACTTCTTGGTGAGCAACGGCTTGTGGAAAGGTGTAGGAACCTTGCCGATAAAATTCCTGACGATATCCAGGAATATCGTATCGGGCAAGATCGCCAACGAACGTTCCCATATATGCACTTGCGAGCGCGTGTCTTTCATTCCCAAACCTCCACATGATAATTGTATCCTTGTTCGGTCAAGAATTTTTGACGATTTGCACTGAACTCCTCTTCGGAAGAATAACGTGTAACCAACGAATAGAAATGTGAGCTCTGCTTTTTGGGCCGAAGGATACGACCGAGCCTTTGGGCTTCCTCCTGCCTGGACCCGAAGGTGCCCGACACCTGGATCGCGACAGAAGCATCAGGAAGATCGATTGCGAAGTTCGCAACCTTCGAAACAACCAGTATCCGTTCCTTGCCTTCCCTGAAAAGCCGGTAAAGTTCGTCACGACGGGCATTTCCCGTCGCACCCGTGATAAGCGGTGCTCCCAATTCCTTGGATATGATCTTCAATTGATCCAGATATTGTCCAATGACGAGAATGAAATCCTCAGGATGGTTGTCGATAAGATCCTTTACGATTTGCATCTTCTCAGGATTTTCACTCGCAATACGGTATTTCTCCCGTTTGCTGCCAATTGCATATTTAATTTCCAAATTCCTGGGCAATGGCACACGTATTTCTGTACACTCCGCTTCCGCTATCCATCCTTGGCTTTCCAATTCGCTCCACGGGACATCGTAGCGTTTCGGTCCGACCAGGGAGAAGACTTCATCTTCCCTATGGTCTTCGCGAATGAGTGTGGCGGTAAGTCCTACCCGGTGGACCGCTTGGAGTTCGGCGGTAATCTTGAAAACGGGAGCAGGCAACATGTGTACTTCATCATAGATGATAAGGCCCCAATTCCCTTCCTTGAGCACGCGCATATGGGGGAAGTCCGCATCCTTGTCAGGGCGCCAAGTCAGGACTTGGTACGTGCAGACAGTAATGGGTCTGATCTCTTTGCGTACTCCGGAGTATTCTCCAATTTGAGAGGGATCGATATCCAGTTTGTCCGAGATTTCCGCAATCCATTGGTGTACAGCGGCAACATTGGTGGTGAGAATCAACGTCCGTGTTGAAAGACGGGTAAGGATTTCCATACCCACGATAGTCTTGCCGGATCCACAAGGAAGGACTATGGTTCCGTAGCCGGTACCGGGTCCACCGTTTCCGAGAACCGAATCCGCCGCAAACTTCTGGTAATCCCGCAACACGAATTCTACGCCTCGGGATGAAGTGCTGCGGAATGCTACAGGAACCGGTTCCCCGTGCTCCAAGGGAATCCGATCGTCGACAGGAAACTTCAGCTTTATCAATTGCAATTTCAATTCGCCCCGTTGGTATCGCGGTATGAGAAACCCGTCTTGAACTGGTGTCAACATTGCGGAAATTTGCTTCCGAGCCATGATTTCCCGTACAAACCGTTCATGGAAAATCTTCAACAGATAGACTTCCTCATTTTCTGGATAGGGTAAAAGCTGGATACAACCGAAACGGCCACCGATATCCCGTATATGGAACACCACCTGTTCCGGCAATGCATACCGCGACCATTTCTCCAACCGACCCAGCACTTCCTCGACACTGATTCCGGCAGAAGCCGCATTCCACAGGCTGATAGCCGAAATCGCGTAGGTATGCACATGTTCGGGGGATTTGACCAGTTCGGCAAACGCTATAAGGTCATTGCGGGCTTCTTCCGCCGCAGGGGAATGGACGTCCAGCATCATACTGAGATCGCTTTGGATAATGAGGGGCTTATCGTCCATATTGTTCATACCATAAGGACAACAGGGTAATTGCGGCCATAGCTTCTACCACAGGAATTATGCGGACACAGATGCAGGGATCATGACGTCCTTCAACGACGATCGTCTGCTCGTTTCCTCCAATATCGATGGTCTTTTGTGGTCTGCCGATCGATGCTGTCGGTTTGACAGCTGTTCGGAAAAGCAAGGTGTCTCCATTGGTAATTCCTCCATTCATACCACCCGCATGATTGGAGAGAAATCCATTGGAATCCATCTGGTCGTTGTTCTCTGAGCCCAGACGGGAAGCGACTGAGAATCCATCGCCGAATTCAATACCCTTTGTAGCCCCGATGGAAAGTATCGCATGACCAAGAAGTGCCTCTACCTTATCGAATACCGGTTCTCCCAATCCTGCCGGCAACCCGGTTATCCTACATTCGATGATACCACCGACACTATCGTTGTCTTCACGGACCTTCTCTATAAGCTCTTCCATCTGGATTGCAGCGGCGGCATCGGGCGCACTTACACGGTTTGTGCCGATTATGGAGTAGTCCCTCGCCTCAGCGACGACGGTACCGATCTGTATCGCGTATGCTTGGATATCGATGCCTTTCTGTGAAAGGACTTGCATCGCGATAGCTCCTGCCGCCAATCGTGCCGCAGTCTCCCGGCCGCTGGAGCGACCACCGCCTCGCCAATCCCTGATACCGAATTTCTGTTGCCAGGTATGGTCGGCATGTCCAGGCCGGTACAATTTGGAGATATCGTCGTAATCTCCCGAGCGCTGGTTGGTGTTTCGGATTATGATCGCGATAGGGGTACCGGTGGTCTTGCCTTGAAAGATTCCCGATACTATCTCGATCGCATCCGGTTCCTGACGCTTGGTTCCCAAAGGGTTTCCCCCAGGTCGGCGCCGCTGCATTTGGCGGAAAAGATGATCCATATCTATTGAAAAGCCACTTTCGAGACCATCGATTACCACACCGAGCGCATCTCCATGAGATTCGCCGAAAGTGGTGATCCTTAGTGTTGTTCCGAACGTATTTCCCGACATTGCTCCTCACTTCCGATCAATTCCGCTAGAGTTTTTGCAAGGATTTCTGCATTTTCTTGAATAGATCGGCAATCGGACAATGATACCATAAAATCGGCAACCTGCCTATATCGCGCATTCCTTTCAACAAACAGCGTGTGGAAGGATAGTTCGGGGTTTTCGGCAGAGAGAAAAGGGGGGAGTCCTCCACGCATGATCCTGTGGAACAAGACTGTTTCGTCGACAGCAAGATATATGATTTTTCCCGTTGATTTCATGAGTTCTACGACCGGTCCGTTGTCACAGACACCTCCACCGGTAGCCAAGACATGCAACCTGTCCGAGCAATTGCGTGTGAATTTTTCAATAGCTTGGAATTCAAGATCCATAAATGCGGCTTTTCCAAATAGGGTGTAGAATTCACGCAGTGTGCCGATGGACGAAGGCAGCAACATTTGGACAAGATCATCGGAATCGATGAAATCTATTTCGTGTGTACCTTTAAGCAATTCGACGGCCGACCGTCCTACATTGCTCTTTCCCGAATGCTTTATTCCTGTCAAAAACAAGATATCCATGCAGTTCCTCAATTGTTCTCGTCGAACAATGCCACCCACTTTTGTGGATATCGGGTGCCTGCATGTTCACGCTTGATTTTGATCATACGTCTTCTTTGACGACGCGATGCCTTGTGGAATTTCCTCAATTCTATACGTTGCATATATTCGGATTCCTTCAGATTCTTCATGGTGTCGATAAGATGCTTGTTATCGGGGACAACCATTTTCAGGGCATACCGAAATGTGATGATCATGGTGTACCATAACAGTACGATTACGAGTGGAACGATTTCACGGACATTGCGGTCCGGACTTATCTCCACCCGATACGTGCCTGAAACCATTCCTGTAGCTATCTGATAGAGAGGATTTATACTGATATAGAGGAAAGTCAGGGAAATGACCAATGGAAGGACCCAGAACCATCCCTGCCTCGACACGATGAACCGAAGGCAAGCGACAGCGGAGAGGAAGCAGAGCAATGTGGTGAAAATAGCTACCAGTAGCATCAGCATATGGAACATGATACCATGCAGGATGCCGATAGGGAAGTATTGCCGTTGGGCAAGAGGGGATGAAATGGATAGAAAACGAGTATTCGAGAATGGATTGTCGGTAGAAGTCCTCGAGCATCGTATGCATACCAGGACCACCGATGTGCGCGGAGAATTCTACCGGGATACCACTGCGATTATCCACAGTTCGCCTTTCAGGAGATTGAAACATAAGACCCAGGTATTCTTTGCTCCAAGCAATGACCACATTTGTACTCGAATGGAGCATGTGCTGCATGTTGCATCGATTGCTTCTGCCATCTGCAGGGGCTTGGGACTCGATACTGAATTGGCTTGGGCAATCGGAATGGGGCACGACTTGGGCCATACTCCTTTCGGTCATGTCGGCGAACGGATCTTGGCTTCCATGATGAAAAGCAAGGGGTTCACCGGTTTCGAACATGAGTTGAATTCGTTGAGGATCGTCGATTTTCTTGCGGACCATGGCAAAGGAATGAATCTCACATATGCGGTACGTGATGGAATCGCATGCCATAACGGGGAACGGTTCGAACAGTCGGTGATGCCGCAGTTCATCGAGAAGGACCTTTCGGCAATGACGAGCCGTGCAGAGGCGATTCCCGCGACATGGGAAGCTGCTGTGGTTCGGTTCTCCGACCAGATCGCATACCTCGGACGTGATTATGAGGATGCCTGCCGATTGTCGATAATCGATCCTGCTTCGATTCCAGCGATAGTTGTCGACAGGTTAGGGACAACCAATGCCAGTATCATCAATACCCTGGTAAACGATATCATCGACACCTCACGTCCCGAATCGGGCATATCGTTTTCTGATTCGATATTCGAAGCCGTTCTGGCGATGAAGGATTTCAACTACCGCTCGATCTATCTGTCCCCCATGTTGGAAGGGTACAGCAAATATTTCTCCAGGTTGCTTACATTGATCGTGGATTACCTGCAGGGATTGTTCGACCTGTATGGATTTGATGAGAAACCCTATATGGAGGAGAAGAATATGCTGGCTGGTGGATTCGTATTGCATCTGAAGGAAATGCATCGGCCATACCTGCAACACGACGGCTCGATAGACAGGTTGATCTTCGATTATGTCGCTGGGATGAGTGACAACTTCTGTTTGGACTGTGCGAACGAGATACTCAAGCCCGATCATTTGAATGAAAGGATCGAGCAATCGATTACTGGAAAATGGTTCGACGTGAAGTAGCCTGTGCTATTTCAATTTGTGGGTTATGCTTTCAATTTCCTCAACGAACTGATCGACATTGTCGAAAGCCCTGTATACCGAAGCAAACCTGATATAGGCAACGGTGTCGATGGTGTACAATTTTCTCAAGGCCACTTCACCAATACTTTTTGAGGAAATCTCGCGCTTGGCTCCTGCCTTGAGCACAACCTCGTCCTCAATGTCTTGTACCAGCTGCTCGATCGTCTCTTGTCCGATATGGCGTTTTTCGGTGGTTATCCGGATACCGCGCTCGACTTTCTTGATATCGAACGGTTCTCGGCGACCATCACGTTTCACGACCATCAGTGGCTTTTCTTCTATACGTTCGTAGGAGGTAAAACGGTATCCGCATGCCAGACATTCCCTTCTTCGACGAATGGTGGAACCACTACTGTTCTGCCGCGATTCAAGTACTTTGTCATCCATATGACCGCAATGAGGGCATAACATGATGGATAGCTCCTTTTGAAAAGATAAATCACACTATAGCATACAATTGAAATTGTGCAAATTATCTACCACAGAATTTTGGAAAATTGGATATGGGAGGAAACTTATTGGACAATCAAGTCTATTTGTAAATAATTGGAGTTAAATGTTATTATTATGTTGAATGTAGGAGTTAGTTGTGATAATAATAACACAAGCAATCAGGAACAATCGAGGTGACTATGGAATCTGTCAGTACATCAGTAAAACGAATTATCGATCGGACGCCATTTTTGTATGAAATGCTCATCCAAGGTATCTTGAGCTACAGCAATTATGCATCGTCGATCCAACCGACCGTTGAGGAATTGCACGGAAAAGAAGTGAAGAATTCTGCGATTGTCATGGCAATCCGACGCTATGCCGAGGAATTGAGAAAGAAGGACACGGAGCAGAAGCAGTACGATTTACGCTATGAAATCATGATGAAGACCAATATCTATGACATCAATCTGGTTCGAAGCGACACCATAATGGCTAAATTGGGCGAGTTGTACAATTTGGTGACACCTTCGTCGGGAGATTTTTTGAATGTCACTATGGGAAGCCATGAAGTCAGCCTCTCGTTCAGCGAGAAATATCTGGATACCGTTACCGCGCTGACTGCTGGCGAGTCGGTATTGCATAGGATGGGCGACCTTGTCGCGTTGTCCTTGGTATTCTCAGGTGATTTCATGTCTACTCCGGGCATAGTATACGAAGCTGTAAGAAAGCTTGCTTGGGAAGAAATCAACGTGAATGAGATAATCTCCACAATGAATGAATTGACGTTCGTCATTCGGAGAGATGATTCGATGGACGCCTTTACCGTTTTACAGAGTTTTCTCGGAGGTGCTTGATGCGACATACCCCAATACTGGTGACGGGTCCGGTCAATAGTGGAAAAACCACCTTGTTGTATACGCTTTGTTCCAGACTCGAGTCGGCCGGATATCGGTTTGGAGGTGTTATCCAGGTCGCACCGCTACCTAATCAGGAAAAGAAGGATTGGGTGCTGAGCGACCAGGGAACCGGTGATCTCAGATTATTGCTGTCGACGGAAGAGCATCCGGAGTGGGAACGTTATGGTCGTTTCTGGGTCGATACCCAGACTTTCACTTGGGCACATGAACGTATCATGGCAATGCATGACAGTACCGACTATATGACGTTCGATGAAATCGGACCCATGGAGCTGGAAGGGAAGGCCTTGCACGCAACTTTCAAGGCTGTTTTGGCATCATATGGCGGTACGGTCATAGCGGTGGTCCGCGAGCCGTTGCTCAAACATGTGATGGAAACGTATGGAATATCTGGGGACAATGTGGTTATATTGCATGCCGACAAGCCTTGGGAAGAACAGTTGGAGAAGATTGTAAAGTGAATGAATTATTTTGGGTCCTCATGCTGGTGTTGAATTTCATCGCAATCATGATTGCATTTCGATTGTGGGGTCGTACCGGATTGTTTATTTGGATACCCGTCTCTGTGATACTTGCGAATATCCAGGTAACCAAGACGGTTGTTCTCTTCGGACTTGAAGCAACGTTGGGGAACATCGTATATGCCACCAGTTTCCTGGCTACCGATATCTTGAGCGAGTGCTTCGGGAAGAAGGACGCCGCCAAGGCCGTCGGTATCGGATTCTTTTCCCTGGTTGTCATGACCTTGTTCATGAATGTCGCATTGTTGTTCCAACCTGCTGCCTCCGATTTCGTACAGGAGAGCATGGTGACGATCTTTGGCCTGATGCCGAGAATAGCCCTGGGAAGTCTGGTCGCATACCTGGTGTCGCAATTGCATGATATCAACGCATTCGATTATTGGAAAAGGAAGAAGCCCGAGGCGAAATGGTTATGGCTCAGGAACAATGCAAGTACGATGGTAAGTCAATTGATCGATACGCTGTTGTTCACAATGATCGCCTTCTATGGTGTCTATGGGTGGGATATACTCTGGCAGATCATGGTGACCACCTACTTGTTGAAATGGTTGGTCTCCGCGTTGGATACTCCCTTCATGTACCTGGCCCGACGATGGTATGAGGCTGGAAAAATATCTGATTGACCTGTGTTCAACCGAACAGGGTGGCCATGGTCGATACCGCTTCAGCCGTTCCGGATAGTACTATACCCTCAAAAGCCTTTCTTTCGAACAGCAATGCATCTGTATAGAGGAATGGGGATCCATCGGCGTATTGCACTGTCATTCCCTGCGATTCGAGCAATGCGTGGGCACCTGCGATATCCCAAGCGAAACAAGGTACCGAGACAGCTCCCTGAATGTGGGGATGGATCAACGGGGATATCATGTGCAGGATATTCGAGCCATAACACCTGATCTTGCCGTCGAACCGTTTGATCGAAATATATCTGGGAGCATGCGATGCCATTGCGATCTGTTCCAATGCGGTATGTTTGAGACGGGGTTTCAACACTTTTCCATTCAGCAACAATTCCTTTCCGGGATCCAGTCGGAGGAACATATCCTCACCCCGACTCAAACCCCAACGCGGAGCGTACACCATACCGCCTATACACCGTCGGTTCCTGTCGAGTATGCCCAGCGATATGCACCAGCCGGGAAGGCCTTGGCTATATACGTCGGTACCGTCTATCGGATCCAGAATGAATGTCAGGGGAGCGAGGGGGTTGAACGGTCGTATCGCTTCTTCTGTGACGACATTCGCTTCGGGAAAGAGTTCTGCGAGTGCGTTGCCGACCCGCTCGTTTATCGTGGTATCGGTTTTGGTAAGAACAGATCCGTCATCCTTGTAATCCCGGGATATGTCGGCTTGTGCGATACATGCGTAATCTCCCATTTCAGTCAACAACCGGGCTATATGATCATAAGCATCCATTGAATACCTTTCCTCTCTGTGCTAGGGTATGTGCGGTTATGCAACAACATATCGGTCCACTTGTGCAATCCTATATCAAAAGCACCGACGCGTACAAGTCGTTCAAACAGGATTGCTCCAATCGTCAGTTCATCGAAGGCCTGGAGGGGTATCCCCTTGCCGAGGCCCTGTCGGTGTATGCCCGCTCGCTGGACAGAAGGCTTTGGGCCCTTTGCCCAACCGAAGTATTCGCCATGCAATTGTGCAAGGATCTGCAGACCGCGGGAGTTCCCCATATCTACCTGCCCTCCAATGGGAAGCTGTTGTATAGTCCTTGGGAGGGAACCGATAGGGAATATTCGCAGTTGAAGGCGTTCGCAGCAAGTATCGAGCATCCGACCCGTATGGTTGTGACCCATCTGAGGGCCTTCGTATCGCCGGTGGTTTCCCTCGAGTCGCTGCAAGCGTCGGAATTGCACTTGCGGGTAAGCGAACCGTTCGATTCGACAACAATCGCGAATACGTTGTCGGCAGGAGGCTATTATCGCAGCCCGAGTACCGCGGTTCCTGGAGAATTCTCCATACACGGCGAGGTTGTCGACTTTTTCCCCTATGACAGCCCGTACCCGGTACGGATCTACGCCGATTGGGACCGCATTGAACGGATAACCTCCTTCGATCCATTGACACAGGACACGATAAAGACTCTCGGTCATATCAACGTTACGATTTTGAAGGAACAGCAGCAAGTCGAGACCGCAACCATCGATGCATACCTGCAGGAAAAGGATTATGTATTCTTTCTTGGAATGGAACGTCTCGAGACTTCTTTCCATTCCCTCATGGTCGAAGCCAAGGCGTTGTACAGGGATGCATTCCTTAAAGACCGCATGTCGCCAAAACCGGCCGAATTGCTGTTCGATTACCCGAGATTCTTCGAGACTTGGTTGCGATCAACAGTATTGGTAGAGGTAAGGGGACAGCGGAAGGGAGTCTTTGTTTTCGATGTCGATGGACCGCGGTCATTCTTCGGCAACTTTGTCATGCTGAAAGAAGAACTGTCCCAATTGATTGGAAATGGATACAAGGTCGTGATATTCGCCGGGTCCGACCTTCAACGCAAACGATTGAACAATATGCTCAATCAATTTGCGTCTCTACAGGTGTTGGACCTTGAGATCAGTGGAGGTTTTTCAATAAGCAGCCAGAAACTGGTGGCAATATGCGACCACGAGATATTCGGAAGGCGCAAACAGGTTGTAAAGACACTGCACAAGGTCCAATCCTCTCCGCTCGATTCGTTTGTAGACCTCAATGAAGGCGACCATGTCGTGCACATGAACTACGGTGTCGGAAAATTCCTCAAGATCGACCGGATCACCATGTCGGGAAAAGAACGCGACTATATCAAGATTGCCTATGCGGACAACGAAACACTTTTTGTTCCTATCGAACAAGCCAACTTGATCCAACGGTACATCGGCAGCGAGGGAGGAACTCCCAGGCTTGACAAATTGGGTGGCCAAGGTTGGGAAACAAAAAAAGCCAAAGCCAGGAAGTCCGCGGAGGAGTTGGCGGGAAGGTTGATACAGTTGTATGCCCGAAGGAAAAGCAGCAAAGGCTATCCGTATCCCAAGGACACCGATTGGCAGCTCGAATTCGAAGCTTCCTTCCCATTCGAGGAAACCGAGGACCAGCTTACCTGTATCGAGGATATCAAGCACGATATGGAAAGTCCTATCGTAATGGACAGGCTCATTTGTGGAGATGTCGGATACGGCAAGACCGAAATAGCACTGAGGGCTGCTTTCAAGGCAGTCATGGCGGGCAAGCAGGTGGCGATCCTGGCTCCGACAACCATTCTTGCAGAGCAGCATTATGAGACGTTGTTGCAGCGGTTGGGCCAATTTCCCGTCAAGGCTGAGGTCATTTCCAGAATTATCGTGAAGAAACATCAGAAGGAGATCCTGAACAGGCTGAAGGAAGGGCAAGTGGATATCCTGGTGGGAACACATCGGTTGCTCCAGAAGGATGTGGTCTTCAAGGATCTGGGACTGCTCATTATCGACGAGGAACAGCGGTTCGGAGTGAAGGACAAGGAGAAGGTGAAGGAGCTTAAGGCGAATATCGATTCGATCGCACTGTCGGCCACTCCGATCCCAAGAACCCTTTACATGTCCCTACTGAAAATCCGGGACATGTCCCTTTTGACTACACCCCCAATCCAGCGGCGACCGATCAAGACCGTCATCAAGGAATTCGATATTCCTACGATTGTCGGAGCGATCAGGTTCGAATTGAACCGTGGTGGACAAGTATTCTTTTTGCACAACCGTATCAATACACTCGTGGAAGTGGTGCAGATGCTTGGAAAGCATATGCCTGAAGTTGTGATTGAAGCGATCCATGGCCAGATGGACCCCGAGGAAATCGAGGATATCATGCGTCGGTTCATCCATCAGGGAATCCAAGTACTGGTATCTACGACGTTGATTGAGAACGGGATTGATATTCCAAATGTGAATACCATAATCATCGACAGGGCAGATCGCTATGGTGTGTCCCAATTGTACCAGTTGCGCGGGCGGGTAGGTCGAAGTGACCAGGAAGCTTTCGCGTATCTGTTTTATCCTGAATTGAGTGCTATCAGTGAAATCGCGGTCAAGCGTTTGAAGGTGATTTCGGAACATACGGAACTGGGAAGTGGTTTCAAGATAGCCATGAAGGATATGGAGATACGGGGGACGGGAAACCTGTTGGGCCGTGAACAAAGCGGACAGTTGGCTTCAGTCGGATTGGATATGTACTTGCGTATCCTTGATGAGGCGATCGCCGAATTGTTGAAAGACGGATCTGTCGAAGAGAGCAAGGAAGTGTTCCTTGAACTTGATTATTCCGGATTTATTCCCGATACATACATCAGCGAACCTTCGATCAAGTTCGATATCTACAAGAAGATAGCCTCGATTTCCAGCGATGTGCAGTTGCAGGCATTGACCGCCGAAATGGAAGACCGGTTCGGTACGATGCCTGAAGTGGTGGTCAACCTTTTGTACATCGCAGAATTGAAGATCATATGCCGAAAATTGTCGATACAACACCTGAAGGAACGAAATGGGGTGGTCACCGTGGAATTTGCGAAGGTCAAGGATATCGCTATCGATAAAGTCATGGAACTGTTGCGATTGGGTAATGGAAGAGTAGGGATTGACCAACGGAGAATGAATGTGCTTACGTTGCGTACCGACGCTGTCTCGTTGAAGGACAAGTCGTTGTTCATATTGGAAACACTACAAAGATTGGCATGATTCGGAGGATTGCATGGAACTTGGGACTGGACGGGTAGAGAGCCCGTCGGAGGATGGGAAACGGAGTATCAAGAGCTTTGTCTTGCGTGGATCAAGACTCGCCCCGTATCAAAAGGAAGCCTTGGAAACCTATTCGGGACAGTACGTACTACCATTCCAGGATCGGCTACTTGATTTTTCCGAGGTATTCGGGAACTCCAATCCTGTGATCCTGGAAATAGGTTTTGGTATGGGCCATACAACCGAACGAATTGCAACCCAAATGCCTCTGTCGAATTTCCTTGCGATAGAAGTTTTTCTCAATGGATTCACCAAGTTGTTGTCCGCGGTTGGAAGGCAGCAGATCTCAAACCTGAAATTGATGCGTTTCGATGCTGTTGAAGTGTTGAAGACCATGATTCCCGACGGAAGCATCTCCGGATTCCATATATTCTTTCCCGATCCCTGGCCGAAGAAGAAACACCATAAACGGAGACTTGTCCAATTGCCGTTTGCCGAGCTGTTGGCTAAGAAACTCTCTCCAGGAGGATACATCTACTGTGTAACCGATTGGGAAGAGTATGCCTACCAGATGATCGAGGTGTTCGATTCCGTAGAATCGTTGTATAACCCCCATGGTGGGTTCTCGCCCCCGCACTCGTGGAGACCGACCACAGGATTTGAAGAGAAGGGATTGCGGAAAAGCCATGTGATCAATGAGATTTGGGTAGAAAAAAGCCGAGGGTGACCTCGGCTTCTCTGATACAATCCCCCGCTTGGCGGGGCTTGGTTTACTCAAACGATACCTTCTCTACTTGCTTTCTTCCTCGCGGGCGGCCTTGGATGCCTTGATGACATCGTCGGCAATCTTGCCGCTGACTGTCTCATAGTGGTCGAATTCAATTTCGAAGGAACCGGTGCCACTGGTCATCGACTTGAGGTCGATGGCGTAGTTCAGCATCTCCGCCTGCGGCACTTCAGCCTTTACCATCTGGATGCCACTTCCCATATCGTCCTGGCCGAGCACCCGTCCGCGTTTCCCGCTCAAATCGCTGAGGATATCGCCGAGATACTTGTCCTCGACATACACCGAAAGCTTCATGAACGGTTCGAGGAGCAGAGGTCCTGCTTTCTCGATTGCAGATCGCATTGCTCCCTTGGCTGCAAGTCTGAATGCCATTTCCGAAGAATCGACCGGATGTTCCTTTCCATCGACAATGGTGATTCCAATGTCAACCAAGGGGTAATCGGCCAAAAAGCCTTCATGCATCGCATCTTGCAATCCTTTTTCAATACCTGGCATGTATCCCTTGGAGACCGACCCGCCTTTGATGGCATTGGTGAATGAATAATACTGCCCACGCTCGAGTGGTTCGATTTCTATGAGGACCTTGCCGTATTGTCCGTGTCCACCGGACTGTTTCTTATGTGCGTATTCGACGATTCCCGATTTTTTGGTGATGGTTTCACGGTACGCGATCCTAGGCAATTTGGTCAGGATTGTTATCTTCTGCTTTTCCTTCACCTTGTCCAATATCATGTTCAAGTGCAGTTCACCCATGCCACTTACGGTCGATTCCTTTGTCTCCTCATTGAATGCGATGCGGAAGGTGAGGTCTTCTTCCGTGATACGATGCAATGATTCGTTCATCTTGTCTTCGGATTTCTTATCACCAGCATGGATAGCCAACGAATAGATGGGGTGGGGGAACTTCAACGGTTGGAAACGATATCCTGAATCTGTGCCGACCAACGTCGCGTTCGTGTAGGTTATGTTGCTCTTCGCGATGACGCCGATATCTCCAGCCTGGAGCGCATCCACTTCAACCAGCTTCTTGCCAACCATACGGTAGACCTTTCCGGGTCGTTCCTTCTTTCCCAATTCGGGGTTTGTCAGATCCGTATCGCCTGCGATTGTGCCTTGTACGACTTTGATATACCCCAGTTTTCCCGAGAACTGGTCGATGGTGGTTTTGAATACATATGCGGATGCCGTGCCTTCGTTGCTGATCGCAATGGTTGATTCCTCATCACCTTTCACAATAAAGTCCATTTTTCCAACAGGTTTGGGGAAATTGTTCCTGATAAAGGTCAGCAGACTGGAAATACCCGAACATACCAGAGAGCTTCCGGCAAATACAGGGACGACCCGATTGTCGTTGAGTCCTTCCCGAAGCCCCCGACGGATCTCGTCAGGTTCCAATGTTCCGACATCGAAATATTTTTCAATGAGGTCGTCGGCTCCTTCTGCTGCCGCCTCGATCAACAGCAATTCGTATTCATCCATCAGTGCCGCATATTCCTCAGGAATTTCGCCGACGGTTTCCTTGCTGTTCGCTGTATAAAAATATGCCTTTTTCTCTATAAGGTTGATCACTCCCTTGAAGTCCTCGCCACTTCCCATAGGAATGGTGATGGGGACATAGGTAGCGGAAAGTTGCGCTTTCAAATTATTGAATGTAGAAAAGAAATCTGCCCGTTCTCGGTCTATTTTATTGATGAATACAGCACGTGGCTTGTTGCGGTCATTCAACCGCTTCCACAGCTTGATGGTTTCGATCTGTGCACCGTCACGTGCGTCTACGGTAACTAGCGCCGATTCGCAAGAACGGAATGCACTGATGACTTCTCCAATGAAGTCCGCAGTTCCAGGGGTATCGAGGAAGGTCAACGACTTGCCTTCGAATGGGATGTTCGCCATTGCTGTGTGGACCGACATTTGTCGGGAGACTTCTTCCTCGGTGTAGTCGCTCGTAGTCTTACCTGATCCGATTGTTTCTGCCCGGGAAATCACACCACTATGAAACAGCATCTGTTCCAATAATGAGGTTTTCCCGGTACCGTTGTGGCCTACGATGGCAATGTTCCTTACGTCAGTACTGGATACGCTCATATTTCCTCCTATGGAGAGCATCAATAGATACTCAAAGGATATGGTAAATCCATACTTGTCATCTGTCAAACTATTTGTGGACAGATGTCCTTTTTCGCTGGCGTATCGCGGGATTCCTACGGTGTGGAAAATCGAACCGGACGATTTGGAGGGACATGACCGGCGGCCGGAAATCCGGCCGCGGTACAGGTGGTGTGGTTTCCTGTTCAGATGGTTGCGATGTGTCCCGAATTACGATTTTCTTGCGAAATGGGAGAACTCCATGGTGAAGGTTCCTCTCCCCTGCGTTGAACTTCGTAGGACGGTAGAGTAGCCGAACAGTTGGGACAAAGGTGCTTTTGCAATGATATGGTCTGCCGTCGACCGACTTTCCATACTGTTGATCAAGCCGCCCCTGGCTGTGAGGCTGCCCATGACTTCCCCAACGTATTGTGAAGGAACCACGATATCGACACGCATGATCGGTTCCAGCAACACCGGTTCAGCATCACGTCCCGCGGACTCGAAGCATAGCGCTGCTGCGGCTTCAAACGCGAAGGTGGAAGCCGTGACCACGTTGTATGTGACAGACTCGAGCACAGTTTCGACATCGACAACCTCATACCCGAACCGGATACCCGATTTGATGGAATTCTCGATACCACGTTGGATAGCTTCGAACATTTCGGTGGGAAGATTCTTGGGGGAAACCTTGGAAGTGAACTTTGCCCCGCTGCCGGTGGACAGTGGGCGAATGGTCAATGTCACGGTTGCCGCATGTTCTTTCCCAGCCAGTATCTTGTTGAACACTTCAGTCTTGGTGACTTCCTGTCCTATGGATTCACGGTAGGTCACCTGCGGGTGCCCGACACGTGCGTCGACCTTCATCTCCTTGGTCAATCTGGTGACCAATACATCGAGATGCAATTCACCCATTCCCGAAATCACCAATTGTCCGGTATCCGCATTCTCCTTCCAGGTGAACGTCGGGTCCTCCTGGGTCAAAATGCCCAGAGCTGCCTTCAACTTGTCCTGGTCGCTCATGGTTTTCGGTTCAATCGCAACCGAAATGACAGGTTCTGGAAATACCATGTTCTCAAGGAGTATCTGGGCACCTTCACTACCGATGGTATCTCCGGTTTGGGCATTCTTGAAACCTATCACTACTCCAATATCGCCGGCTTCCAACTGGTCAAGCGGTTCTGGCCTATTGGCATGCATGCGAACCAACCTGTTTATACGTTCCCGTTTCTTCTTGGTTATGTTGAGAATCGCCGTACCTTTCTTGATGACTCCGGAATAAACCCGGATAAAACAAAGTGGTCCTGCCTCGCGATCATGTTGGATCTTGAAGATCAAAGCCAGCGGTTGTCCATCCGGATCATGGTTCACCAGCACTTCATTCCCATGTTTGACCGAGATTCCTTTCAAGGGTGGGATATCCAGTGGGGAGGGGAGTAATTCCACAATCCCATCGAGTAAAGTCTGTACCCCGATATTTTTCAGGGAGGCTCCAACGAACACCGGTATCAGTTTCCGTTGTATCGTCGCTTTCCGAAGTGTCTTTATGATCATGTCACGTGGAATCTCTTCTCCAGAAAAATACTTCTCGGTGATCTCGTCGGAATGGGAAGCCACCGCGTCGATAACCTTCTCATACCAAATGGCGGTCAAATCTACGTATTCAGCGGGGACCGGACTGAAGATCATGCTGCTTCCGTTGTCGTTCACCTCGAAATCGATACGTCGGTTTCCAAGGATATCGATGATACCATTGAAATCAGATTCGGCGCCGATTGGAAGAAACAGCGGTACTGTCTGGATGGCGAATTTCTTCTCGACCTCTTCAAGGACCTGATAGAAATCTGCACCGAGCCTATCCATTTTATTCACGAATATGATGCGCGGAACCTTATAATGGTCCGCTTGGCGCCACACAGTTTCAGTTTGCGGCTCAACACCACTGACTCCACACAAAACGGCAACCGCACCATCGAGTACTCGCAGCGAGCGTTCCACTTCCGCCGTAAAGTCGACATGGCCCGGGGTATCGATGATATTGATCTTGTGCTCTTTCCAAAAACAGGTGGTCGCGGCAGAGGATATGGTAATTCCACGATCTTGCTCCTGTTCCATGAAATCCATAGAGGCTTCGCCATCGTCGACCTCACCGATCCGATGGTTCTCGCCTGTATAAAACAGGATCCTTTCGGTGGTTGTCGTCTTTCCAGCATCGATATGGGCCATGATTCCTATGTTTCGTATGAGCGTGTCGTCCATTACTAATTATCCTTGTTTGTTCATTCAGAGTCAAAATATCAGTTCCCTAGTAAAAATAGTAACATAAAAGAGGTATTGAATAAAGACAGGTATCGATTATTCGTATTTCAAGGTATGAAAAGAAGCGACGCTGGGAAAATCCCCAACGTCGCTTATAGTAAGAATGACCGGACTCAAGAGGCATCGCCTCCTTAACTGCTCCAATAGGCTCATGTATAGGATCTTGCGTTTCCTGCACTCTCTCGGGAGTCTGCCTAATCACATGTATCGGTCACTGCGATTATTCTGCAGGATTTGTAACCGTAGCCTGGTCAAGATCGATTTGGGTCTGAGACAAAAGCCTGCCATTCATCGAAGCACCGGTATTCATGGTGATGCTTGTCATGCAGAGGACAATTCCCTCGAAATGGGAACCGGAACCCATAGTCACTGTGCCTGAGACCTGCCAAATGATATTCTTGGCTTGGGCTCCACCCGATAGGATAACTTCGAAGTTATCACTTAGGTTGAGGTCGCCCGCTATCTGGAATATCCATATATCGTTTGCTCCGCCATTGATTGTGACATTCGATCCGATTGAGACCGAGGTTGTCCACTTGTGAAGTCCAGGCGTAAGCGTGCTCGAGCCGATTTCTCCTGCCCCTACATCAAGGTAGTCGGGACCAATCCTTCCAGACGCATCATTGTATGCGGTGATCATATTCTCGACCGCGGTTGTAAGGTTAATCGGTGTTGGAACGGCCATATTGGAAGCATAGAGATTTCCAACCACTTGGGTCGATGTTGCATATCCGGTCGCATCTGTTTGTGAAAATCCGGTCAAATAGGATTTCGCGGCTGGGCTCAAACCAACATCGCCAGTGATAACCGAATTCGGAATTGTTGAGATCGCAGATTTTGCCAAAATCACATAATTTGCTGCGGTTCCCAAATTCACAGGTGATGGACCATCGCCTGCTGTTGCGGTAGTGAATGTCCAGACTTTTGCTTCAGCCATGGAAGTACTCTCCAGATTCTGTACACCGGTTGAGAGCGTTGCAGTATAGTTGATGCTGTTTACCAGATTTTCAGAAGGAGAGAAGATTGCTTTCTTGTTAGGGACATCATAGGTAACACTACCCGGAATATCAGTACCACCAGAGCTTACCGTGAAAGTTTCGGCAGTGATGGTTGAGGAATCCATCGATTCATTGAAGGTCGCGGTGATAGTGCCATTTATGCTGATGTTTGTGGCTGTGTTTGGTGGAGAAGTTGAATCGACGACAGGAGCACCCTGTGAACCGATATTCGAATCGCATCCGATGAAAACCATCGCAATTGCGATTATTGCGAGCAATATAACCAGGTGATGTTTAAATCTTTTTATGTGTTTCATTGAAATCCTCCAGATTTCTTGTGGGTGTAGGACAAATCCATGCTGATCAAACGGCGGTTGAGCCAGTCCATATGTCAGCATCCACGAATATTCGAGAATCGTGGGTTCTACAACTGCAGTAGCATCGAGCGCATCTTGAATATGTGCCTGTACACTTCCTCCTTTATGATGTATGGCCGGTTGGAATATTCCAGGTATTCGGTTGTGTCATGTGGTTTCTGGCTCAAGATATACCGGATGACCATCGGGCCTTGTTCCACATCCTGATGATGGCAGTCTCAAGAGGGTGGAACTCCAGTAATCGTAGAGTTCGAAATGCAAAGCGGCTGGTAAGCTGAGGTACGTGAAGTTCTTCTGTGTTTCGGATTGAAATCGTGCCAATGTAGTGTCAAAAAGGTCCTTACCTCAATTGAAAATACAGTTGGTCATACGGTGCTCGACGAAAGGTTGCAGGGTTTCATGAATGTCGGCAACCAAAAGCACTGGGAGGAGCCAATATTCTTTGACACCTTCCTAATTTGAATAATATAGTAAATTTTTAATATTTACAATCAAATATAAGCATAAATTAGTAAATATAATTATTATATATTTATATATAATAATTAAAAACAATAATTAACAATTATAATCAACAGAGGTATTGGTATATATTTCCATTGCTATTCATAACTACTTGCCGAATATTTTATAAAAAGGGTGAAATACAAAAAAACTCAATCAATCTATACATTGTTTGAGTTTTTTGCCAATTGATTACACCCTGGGACATGAAAAGACTGGGTTTTACCTATGCCGGAGAGTGTTCTTTGTCGCAGGATTGCAAGATCAATCGTGTTTCAATGCACGCAAGGAGTTGAGGACCGCAAGAAGGGCAACCCCCGTATCGGCGAAAACCGCTAGCCACATGGTGGCGATTCCCACAGCACCAAGGGCCATCACCACACCTTTTATCGCTAGGGCGAACACAATGTTTTGCGTAACAATCGTAACCGTCTTCCTCGCATGGCCGATCGCAGCGGGAATGCGGGAGAGGTCGTCCGTCATTATCACGATATCGGAAGCCTCTACAGCAGCATCGCTGCCCATAGCCCCCATGGAGATGCCGACATCGGCACGCGCAAGTACCGGAGCATCGTTGACTCCATCACCAACAAACACTACCGTGGAGTTGGTTTGCTTTTTTTCGAGGAGCTGTTCCATGCGAGCAATCTTGTCCTGTGGCAACAACTGGCCGTAGAATTCACCGATTCCCAGCTCGTTGGCAGTATGCGAGACAGAACTGTTGGTGTCACCGGAAAGCATCACCAGATCTACAATCCCCAGCTTTTTCAGGGATCCCACCATAGGTATCGCTTCCCGCTTGGTCGTATCGGCCAACCGGATGCGCCCGACCACCGTATCGTCCACCGCGACCACTACCGAGGGACCGGCACTGGAGGTGGGGAAATCGAACGGGTCTGCCACAACTTCACGCAGGTAGACTTCGGTACCGACACGTATGGTCTTGCCATGGCTGCTTCCACTGATTCCCCTGCCGGGAACCTCCTGGATATTCTCGGCGGCCGTGACAGTGTCCGTACACGCTTCAGAAATCGCCTTTGCGATCGGATGGGTCGAATGGGTTTCCACCGCAGATGCAAGCATGAGGATTTCTTGTGCATCGTATGACATCCCTGGGCGGATATCGACATGCGTAACCGAGAAGCGACCATGCGTGAGAGTACCGGTCTTGTCGAAAACGATGGTTCCGGTACGTGCCAGAGCCTGGATATAGTTGCCGCCTTTCACCAATACTCCCATTTTGGCCAGTCCACCGATACCACCAAAGAATCCAAGCGGCACAGAAATGACCAACGCACACGGACACGAGATCACCAGGAATACCAGAGCCCGGTACAACCACATCGAGAAGGGATCGGGACCGAAAAGGGGAGGCAGTACCGCTATCATTGCGGCGAGCAGTACGACGATCGGCGTATAGTACTTGGCGAACCGTGTTATGAACCGTTCTGTCTTTGCTTTCCGCAATCCGGATTCCTCGACGAGACGGAGGATGGTGGCGACAGTGGAATCGATGTATCTGTTGGTGGCCCGGGCATGCAGAACCCCAGAACCGTTTACACAACCGCTGATCAAGGCATCGCCCGGCCCGACATTACGCGGAAGCGATTCTCCGGTAAGCGCCTTCGTATCGAGACTCGATGAACCCGACAGCACGGTCGCATCTACAGGAATCTTTTCCCCTGGACGGACCAACAATGTGTCCCCGACAACTAGTTCCTCCGGTGCAAGGGTGAATTGCGCACCATCTCGAATCACTGTTGCGGAAACAGGTTTTATATCCATCAGTTTGGAGATCGACGCACACGAACGCGAGACCGCAAGATCCTGGAAGTATTCACCCACTTGGTAAAAAGCCATGACTGCGACTGCTTCGGCATATTCACCTATGGCAAATGCCCCGACCGTCGCGATAGTCATGAGGAAGTTCTCATCGAACAGGTTGCCCCGCACCATATTGCGGATTGCCCGGTACACGACGTCGTATCCGGCGAACAGATAGGACAGCAGGAAGAACCCAAGGGCAAAAGGATTTGAAGTGGAGAGCGCTGCCAAGAGGGAAGCAAGCGACAATACGATGCGTAAAGGAACAATGAGCGCTTGAAGCCGGTTCTTCTTCTCCAACGACTCGGAGCCGGTCGATGTCGATGCATCAAGGCTTTGGAGTGTTGCCCCCGGCTCGGCCTTCCGGACCGTATCGGCTATCAGTTCATCCAAGTTCCTGTCGATCGCATGATCGGTAACGATTTCCATCTTATTGTTCAACAGGTCTATCTGTGCCGAGCCCACTCCATCGAGTGCAGCTATCGCATCTTGGATACGAACCGCACAAACCGAGCAATCGACACCTTGGATCCTGTATTTTTGTTGTACGGACATGCTTACCCCTTTAAATATTCATATATGATTGAATATTCATATATAGAATATGCGCATCATCTTTCCGTGTCAAGTTCCTACAGATGATTTTTTATGCATGGACTGGCAAAACTACCTGAGGTATCCTGCCATAGGTCTTCAGGAGCACATGCAGCTCTTCAGATGGAAACAGACAAAACTGTTTGTCCGTCAAGCGCCATGCCCAGTTTTCCGGACCACAGGTCGAGGGGGTATTCATACGTGCGCTGTTATCCAAATTGAAGATATCCTGCACCGGGATAACCACATACTGGGCATGTGACGCGACAACCGCACGAATCATCGACATGACGATTTCCTCCCGGGGGCAGTGGAGGTATCGGCACGTTTCGGCCTGCAATCGTGCATCGATCGATTTGAACCACCCCAAAGTCGTATCATTGTCATGGGTCCCTGTATAGGCGACGCACGCATACCCGTAATTGTGTGGAAGAAACTCGTCATGGGAATCCAAATCCCCCTGTGGATCCAAGGAAAACCCGAATTGGCAAATCTTCATTCCCGGGAACCCATTCGTATCGCGAAGCTGTTCCACCGACGGTGTCATCACACCAAGGTCTTCCGCGATTATCGGCACTTCGCCCAGCACACGTCTGAGTGTTGCGAAAAAATCCTGTCCGGGAGCTTGGACCCAGGTGCCGTGTTCCGCGGTCGTTTGGCCCGCAGGCACTTCCCAATAGGCGTCGAAGCCCCTGAAGTGGTCGATCCGGAGGATATCGGTATATTGCAGGGCACGAGAAATCCGTTGTATCCACCAGCGGTATCCAGTGCGTGCGCAGGCATTCCAATCGTACACCGGATTTCCCCACAGTTGTCCGGTCGCACTGAAAAAATCCGGTGGTACGCCAGATAACGCGGTAAAATTGCCATTCGTATCGGTTTTGAACAATTCGGGATTGCTCCACGTATCGACACTATCGGCAGCGACGAATATCGGCAAGTCTCCGATCAGTTTGATGCCAAGGTGGTTCACATGGCGCCGGAAATCGAGCCATTGCTGGTGGAAAAAGAATTGCATGGCTTTCCAGACTTCGATTTCCTGTGCATGTACAGCAAGATATGTCGTGATCGCCGTTTGCATTCGGCGGCCATGGTCCTCCCGCCAGTGGGAAAACCAACGGGCATCGTGATAGTGCTCGTACAAGGTCATGAAGAGCGCATAGTCATCCAGCCAGTAGCGTTCCGAATCGCAGAACAACCTGAAACCGTAGTTCTTATCCGTATGGTCCAGCCTTTCCAAGAATCGCAGGGCGGCTCGTTTCACCAGCGGAAGCTTCCATGCCAGTACAGCTTCATAGTCGACACGATCGACTGGAAACGGAGGAGGGCAAGCAATGTCGGTTTCAGCCAGCAATCCCGATTGGACCAATGACCGCACATCGATGAACAGTTCATTCCCTGCAAAGGTGGATCGGCTTGCATACGGACTGTTCCCATAGCCTGTGGGACCAAGCGGAAGGATTTGCCAATGGTCGAATCCACTGGAAGCGAGCTTGTCCGCAAAGGCATAGGCTTCGGCACCCAGATCACCGATTCCAAAAGGATTGGGAAGCGAACTGATATGGAGGAGAACACCGCTGTGACGAGGTGATTTTGTCCTCATGGTGTTTCCTTGGGGGCTCCCAGGGACTCTCGCTGTACAAGATGGTAGGGGATACACAGATGCTTTTCCGCTGAATAGGTTCCCTTGATCATACTGAATAGCATTTCCGCCGCTTGACGACCCTTTTCCGAGGCAGGTTGGTCTACGGTGGTCAATGCTGGGATAATGTATGAGGCTTCCTGGATATTGTCGAATCCGACCACTGAGATATCCCGGGGAATCCGCAAGCCACGGTCTGCGAATTCGAGTATGCATCCTATGGCAACGATATCGCTCATGGTGACCACGCACGTCGGGAGGTTTCCCGAACCGATAAGCAGTCGCGCGATCTGCCTGCCTTCTTCGATAGTGCATTCGCAGGTATGGGTGTCGATACCCGGGCACGAAAAGTCCAAGCCGTAGGGTCCCATTGCCGCAAGGTAACCCTCGAGACGTTTGTTCTGGATGCTGTCGGTGGTATGCTTTTCATATGAAACCTTCGACAAGCCCACGATCGCGATCGATCGGTGTCCGGCTGCGAGAACCAGATCCATGATATCGAATGCGGCTTGCCTGTCGTCGATGTTCACCGAAGGCATATCGGCGGAAGGTATGCCATCGATTGTGACAAATGGAAACTTGCGTTTGCGTATGGATTCGACAATTTCCATTTCAACACCCATGCCTTGGGTGATCAAACCGTCCACAGCCGCACTTCTCACGGCATCCACCACACTCTCGTTCAGGGGGGGGATCAAGGTCAATGTGTTGCCATTTTGTTGGCAAACGGAACCGATCCCTTCCACCACCTGCATGATATACGGATTCTGGAAGGAGTAATGGATATCCTGAGGCAATAGGAATCCGATGCTCCCGTGACGCTGGAGGGAAAAGTTTCGCGCGAGCGGATCGGGATAATACCCGAGGTCCTCGGCTACTTTACGGATGGTCTGGCACGCCTTGACCGATATCCGCGAAGGGTCGTTGAAAGCGAAGGATACCGCCGTCTTCGAATACCCGGAGAGGCGGGCGATGTCGTTTATCGTAATCCGTTTCTTCTGTTCGTTTTTTTCATCCATTCCTTGAGTTCCTTGTCAACAGCAGTATTTCGTATGGCCCCAGAACAACTGGATCACCAGCGAGACGAACAGTCTTTCCCTGGGCAAGATCGGTCCAATCATCTTCCCGTAGCAATGGCGAAGAGGTCGTCTCCACCATCACGTTCTTTTGGAACTCGGTGAAATTCGCGAGCACCACCATCATCATGTCCTGTCCATAGACATCCCTGGGTTCGACCAACATGCAGATGGTCCCGGCATCATCGGTTCCGGCAATATTGAGCTTGTTCGCAGATCCCATCATGTCCTGACCTTTCCTGATCATTATGAACCTATGCAATTTCCTGAACACCTGTGATCCAGGAAGGCTCAAGTCCGAACGCTTGCTTGCCGCAGCCCAATCGAAGGATTGCCGGTGCAAAAAGCGGCTGTCCCGTGCCTTGTGCATGTCGTAGATATAGGAGTAATCGTTCAATTGACCGATTTCATCGCCACTATAGATCACGGGTATCCCATTCGCAGCCATGCAGAATCCATGTAGCAGGACAATCCGCTTCACCGCCAGTTCCTGCTGGTATTCGTCGCGCTCGTGCAACCCCTTTTCCAAACCACACAAGGATGCGCAGGTGCCACAATTGCGGGCATCCATGGTCTTGGGATCCGATTCGTACAATTCGCCACGACTGAAACTGCCGGGAAACGCCCCAAGGTAGAAGGAAATGAGAAACCGCTTGTGGAGGAACGGATCGAACCCGAGGGACCGGGCCACTTCTTCGTTGAATCCCCATCCTATGTCATCGTGGCAACGGGCATAGTTGACCCAACACGCCCCCGACGGGATATTGTCGGGTATACCTTGTATCAGCGCGGCGAGCATCCGCGTATCCCGTGTGGCCAAGCTGTTCCAGAGGTCGACCATGAACGTCACATTGTACAACAGGTGGCATTCGGGAGCCTTTTCGGTACCGAAATAGGGGGCAACC
>PGXU01000023.1:42909-49427 GCA_002839335.1 Spirochaetae bacterium HGW-Spirochaetae-4 | reverse complement strand
GCGCCACTCGTACAGGTGTCCGAACGAGTAGTCGCTGGGCACCCCCTCGTCGGCCCACAACACCCAGTCCCCGTCGATGAGGCCGAGGGCCTCGGGAGTCTGCGTCGGCATGGAATCGTACATGCCCAGGTACCTCGGGGGATCGGATGCCTCGTACACCTTGGAGATCGACAATCTCGCGGTGTACGTGGTGCCCTCATGGGTGGCGCTGGCCGTCACCTCCGTATCGTCCGACACCACGGTCCCGACCAGCAGGTTCCTGGCATCCGGCTGCTCGGCGATCGCCTGGAGCGTGACACCGGAGGGGACCGTCCACACGACGGCCACGGAGGACGGGATGTTCTCGCGGAACGCGGTCAGATGGATGTCCCCGCTGAGCACCTGCCCGCGGGTGGACACGCGGATCACCGTGGCCGATGCGGAGAGTGTCAGTACCCTGGCGGCTTCCCCCGGATCCCCGGCCGGACCTTGGGGACCGGTGGGACCTTGGCCACCCACAGGGCCCTGGGATCCGGTGATCCGTATCGCGGTACCCCATAATCCGAACGTTCCGTCTGCGTAGGCTATCCTGGATCTCTTCCAAACGTAATATCCAGCCTGGGGAATCGGAATGTTGGATGACCATCCGCTTGTGGGAGCGGCCGTCTCCGAGGTATTGGCGGCATATTGGTCCTCATAGTGCGAACCATCGAGGATATCCATGATGGTGATCTGTCCGATCGCTACAGCCATGCAAAAACCTCAACTTACCGTACAGACGAAGGTGGACTTCACATCCACATCCGAAGTTCCAACGGCGATCGTCTTTCCTGTTTTCGATGACGACGCATCGGCGAAGTTCCTGGCGGTGCCGTCCTTGTTCAACACGGTCCAGGTATAGGTGTACCCTGTTCCTCCCGCATCGATCTCCGCTCCATTCTGGAACAACTTCGCCTTGAGCGTGGTGGTGCCGATACCGTTCTTGAACACCACCCCGCCGGTCGACTCGATCACCACTTGGATCGGATCGTTGAAGTCCAGCACCGTCACCGGGTCGCTCGTGTAGGTGTCCGCCACGACCGAATCGCCGATCTTCACACGGAATTGCTGCAGACTCGCCACCATGGCACCGGTCACCACATACGTCGCGCCGGTGGCCCCGCTGATCGCCGTCCAGATCCCCGCGACCAGTTTTTCCCACACGTAGGTGAGGTTGGTCGTATCCTTGGTCGCCCCTCGATACAGGTGGGCGGCAAGAGTTATGGAGGCGGGAAGTCCGTTCTTGAAGGCAAAACCGGGATCGGCCGATATCTCGGCGATGGCGATGTTGTTGCCCTCGGTCACCTTCTGGATCGTCACCGAGTTCTTGTACGTCAGATCCAAGCCGGTCGCCGGATCGCGGTAGACAATCGTGCAGATGTACTCCACGCTGAAGACCACCGCTGAAAACGGCTGCGATGCCACGGTGAGCGCCTTGGGGAAGGCAGCCCCCATACTCTCCCCCGCGCTGAGGTTGTTCTCACCCGTCTGGTTGTTCGCCTTGCGCTTCCAGGTCACCGACTGCACGTTGGTGCCGCTGGCCATGATATCGGTCCCACTGCCCGCGACGAACAGGCTCGGTGTGAGCACCAGGGGAACCAAGACGAAGTTCGGGGTATAGCTCTCGTTGTTCCCGTCGTACTTCACATTCTTGGTGTGGTTGCTCGAAATATACCCGGTGAGGGTCACCCCGTCGTTGAAATCCATGATCGTGATCTGTCCAATAGTGACTGCCATTCAACTACTCCTTTCACGCAGCAGTTCGCAGAAGAAGTTGCTTCTGCCTACCACGTCTTGTTGTGTGATAACCAGGCTCCTGGAGCCTGTCGAATAATGGGCCGAGTTCCACACCTCATCCGCATGCTCATCGGAGCTGGTCCTGGTCCATCTGAAATCCGAATCTGAAAACAGGTCGGTTATCTCTTCACCGCCCTGCCAGACCCGTGCGCGCATGGTAGTGGTGAATTGCTGTCCCATGCGGAAGGTGGTGCCTTGCTCAGAAAGTATTTGGATCTGGTAGGCATCCTCTCCCGGATCCCCAGGTTCCCCCTTCTTCGGAACCACAGTTCCCGGTCTGCCGTTCACGATGTTCGGGTTGTAGACAGGAATGAACCCGGTTATCTCATCAAGCACCACGTCGGTGCGGGCGGTGGCCAACGTATTCCCGACCACCTTGTGCGCATAGGTGGCGATCTCACAATCGATGTGTTCCCCTCCGGGCATGACGAGCGTACACCCCATTCCCCGCTGCACCTGTGGCAGGAACGTGCTCTGCAACTCGAAGTGGCGTGTCCTAATCTTTCCCTTGGCGACCAGCCTTGCCAGGGTCATATCCAGCTGCACGGCCGAGGCGGCATACTTTCCGTCCACCTCCACATCGACATGGTCGGTCGCGTCGGTGACCGAGGCATCCGTTTCCTGGACTTCCTGGGTCGCCTCCAGGACGAAGGGTTTGCCCCGGATTGTCAGTTTGGTTACGATACAAGTTTGGCTGCCGGCATTGCGGAGGATGATCTGGCTGGCTCCGGGTTCCTGGGTGGTGTCGGGTGTGGATCCGTTGAAGGATACCAGTTCCAGATCTCCCCCGGAGTATGCGATATCAAACAGGTCGTTCTGGCCGATACCCGGAGTCTGGACATCCGTCGCATACGGGTACTCCTCGCCGGTATCGGGATCCTGGTACTTGAGGCTGGCCACGCCCGTCCCGGGATACGTCGCCCCCGGTGCGATCTCGATATGGCACTGCCCGAGATCCGCATTCCATTCTGTGGTGTCACGGAATATGGTCCTGGTGGAGCGATGCCCGTACACATCAACTTCCCCGGTGGCCCGGGTGCAGGACACCTCGTTGTACGACGGCTTGATCTTCCCCAGGACTCCGGACGCCTTTTCTCCCATCTCCACGGACGGATCGGCGACAAAGGTCCATTCGGATTCCCAACCGGTCCAATCGGCATCCAGGAAGGATCGGAATCTCAAACGCCCCAAATGGTCGAAATACATGGCCGCAGCATACGAATCGCGCAGCAGCTTCAACTCGTTCCAAACGGTGTTGTCCCCCAACTCCACGATATCCTTCACATACGGGATCGCAGAGACGTCCAGGGCCGATATCCCCATCTGCGAGGCGAGTCGGTGCAGGATCGAATTGTCCGGATCAGAAGGATCGCAGACCTTCAGGCCGGCATACACGGCCTTCGATGGATACCGCTTCACCCCCTTCGAACGGGTAAGGTCCACCAGTTCCATGGACACCACATCGTCGGTCACGAATCCGAACGTCCGGGACATCCCCTGGGGAGACACATATCCGGTGAACATCTGGATCCACGACTCCCCGTCATGGGAGAACAGCACGACAGTGCTCACCCCCGCGAACAGGCCCTCAACATATTCGCCACGGTTCTTCAAGGTTATCGTCCACTTCTGGAAATCGGTACCCGCGGAGCACTGGAAATTAAGGGGAAAGATGTCGACCTGGGAACCTTCATGTATGATGGAGACCTTCAGGTACCGCGCGTTGCGGTCCTTCAAGGCCTCCACCATGGATTGCTGCATGGGGATCGCGTATCTCATAGGCCACCTTGCACGAACGAGACCGATCCGCCGTTGCCCATGTAGGCTTCGACCGCACGCACGAAATACTCGCCCAATGCCGCCAACCCACCGTCGCCGATGACATTGCCCTGGATGGTCTGGTGGTATTCGATCCTCACCGAGTTCACAGATGTGGAGGATCCCGATGCGGAGGAGCTCCCCCCGGTATAGGACGAGGCGGCACCCGTCAGCGAGGCGGCATCGATCTCCGCCAGGTGGCCGGCCTCGAGGTCGCGGTAATCCATCGATTTGATCTTCACCCCTAGCCATTTCAGGGCCTTTCCCAATCCGTTTATGACCGCCGCCACACCGTTGTACAGCAGATTGAATATGGTTATGAATCCGTTGCCCACCGGGCGCAAGACCGTGTTGTACAGCCACACGAAGGCATCCCCCACATATCCGGTCACCACGGCCAACAGCTCGAACACCGGTGTCAGGATGAACCCGATTGTCCTGCCGATGATGGAGAGTATCCCGACCAGTGGGGAAAGGATGCGGTCGATCAACGGGGAAAGGACCTGCATCATGCCTGAGAACATGGTCGAAAGCGGAGACAGGATCGCTTGGAAGGATCCCAATGTTCCCAAACTGTCGGCGATGGTGGAGATGAACGATCCCAGGGTTCCCTTGGCGTCGGTGAACAGTCCTCCCAGTTGGGAGGATCCGAATTGGTCCTTCATGGAGGACATGAATTTCGACAGGAAGCCGGCCGTCTCCCCATTCGGGTCAGGTTTCGTCCCTTTCCCGGTGATTCCATCGACCGTCGCCGACACGTCGACCGCGCTATCGGCGCGCAAGCTCTCCATCATGCGGCTCCAAGCTCCCATGACCTCCTCGCGCCAGGTGGGATCCGTGATCCCTTCCAGAAATCCTTCCATGGTCTGGTTGCCCAGCGTCTCCATCAGCTTGGAGGGGGAATGGATGTCCAACGTCTCCCTGGCGGTCTCGGGAACCAGGTTGAAGGTATCCTGCAGCCAGCGGACGAGGCGGTTCGAGCGCACCGATTCGTTCAGGCCATGCAGGAATCCGCCGATCGTCTGCTCCCCGGCTTCCTTGGCCGCCTGCTCGGCTTCCGCGGCCGCTTGGGCAGCCTGTGCGGTGAATTGTCCGAAGGTAGAACCCGAGTCGGACGGGTTTCCAGCCGGCTGGAACAACGAGGACATGGTGGAGACCATGTCGGCCCAACCTTGCTGCAGGGACGCCTTGGTCCGGCTCCAGAATCCTCCGGTCACATCGACCGAGTCGATACCACTCTTGACCCCTTCGGCCAGATCCGTTCCGACACTGTTCCCATCGGTTGCGAATATCGTCCTCAGATCCCCGATGACGGCATTTGCCCAGGCATGGAAAGGAGTCCTGGCTTCGGCATCGATATCGACCTGTCCGAGCCATCCAGAGATCTCGGAGAATACCGGCGCCCACTCCCGCTTGAGTCCTTCGATCCACCGTTCCCCCAGGCGCAGGTTGATCACAATGTTGAAGGCCAACGCTCCGGCGGCAGGAGAACCGGTGAAGGCGCCGATACCGATTCCGGCCGCCAAAGCGGCGACCATGTTGGTACCGAAAGCCTTCCAGTTCCCGTTTCCCGCAGCTTCGATCAATGAGACCGCGACACTTACCGCCGCTATCGTACCCGCACCTCCTATAGCCCGGCCGGCACTGAGGAATCCGGCCGATGCGAACGCACGGGAAAGGCCCACCCACAAGGCCGAGGTTGCCCCGGACAGCAGATGCAAGCCGACGGCGAGCACCACGCCTGTCCTGAACAAGTCGGCGCCGACTCCCAGGGCATCGGACCAGTCTCCGGTCTCGAATCCCTTCTTGAGTGCCTCGTACGCACGACCTCCGAGTTCGATGACAAACCGTACCACCGGGGATTGGACCACGATGGAGGACAATCCCTGAAGCGCATCCCCCGCGTGCCTGGCGGTGATGGCGATCACTTCCCCGACAAAGGAGAATATCGCCCCGATCTTGGGGAGCACCCCCATGGCCCAGGAGGCCCAGCGGACCGTGGTGCCGATGAACCGTTCGAATGCCTCGGATTCCATGAAGTTGTTCAGTTTGGTGATCGCCGTATCCAACACCGATGAGGCGAGGGGCCGCAGGGCATCCCCGACCTTGATGGCCGTCAGCGACAGGGTGTCCTTGAGGGTGGACCACTTGCCGTTGAGGGTATCGGCCTGCTTCTCCAGCATGCCCGAGAACTTGCCGCCTTCCCCGGTAAGGTCCTCCATGGCGTCCTGGACATCGGGAAAACCTATCTTGCCTGCGGTGATGAGCTTCTGGACCTCGGCTGTGGTGACTCCGAGACGCTTGGCCAAGGCATCGAGGATCGGTACCCCGTTCTCGGTGAACCGGTTGATCTCCTCCAGCGAGGCCTTTCCCTTAGCCTGCAGCTTCCCGTATGCCGAGATGAGCAATCCGAACTTCTTCGAATCGCCCATGGCCAGGTCCCCGATCATCTTCAGTTCGGTACGGACATCCTTGGCCTCGGTGCCGAAGGCCATCAGCTGTGTGGCTCCCTCGGATATCGACTCGAAGGACAACGGGGTCTTTGCCGCGAACTCCTGCAGCTCGGCGAGCACCTCCCTTGCGGTCTGGGCATCTCCGATGAGTGTCTCGAACCGTACCGAAGTCTGTTCGAATGCAGCGGATTTCCCCAACGAGGCCATCATGGCCGTGAAGCCGGCGCCGACGGCGACCAAGGCAGATCCAAGCCCGATACGTACGATGGATCCCAACACGGAATCCAGCCTGCTACCGGCGGACGTGGCTCCCTGCAAATCCTTGGTGACATCCTTGATGGCTTTGGAAGCGAGATTCTTACCGTTTATGACGATGTTGACTTTCGATGGCATCCTTCATCTCCCGGTTGCGCAACTCATTCCATCGAGAAC
>PGXU01000023.1:0-42849 GCA_002839335.1 Spirochaetae bacterium HGW-Spirochaetae-4 | reverse complement strand
ATAACCGCCATGTCGATCGCCGGCTGCTCGAGCAGTCCCCCGGCGTACAACATCGTGCGGTAGGTCCCCTCCCCATCCAACATGCGTACGCAATCGCGTACCCAGGGCCCCCACTGCTCCAGCAGGTCGGCCGGATTCCTTCCGTCGGGAAAGGGATCGTCTAGTTCGAACTCCGCTCCGCCGTGGACCCATCCGGTGACGTCCCGGATATCCCGGAGGTCCGCTTGGCTAAAGGGTCGTTGAACCGTTGCGCCACCAGCGCGATCTCTCCGGCGATCTCCGGAGCCTGCATGATCTCCTCGACCAGCTTCCCGTCCATATGGGTGGTGCTCTCCTCCTCGCAGAAGTTGTGCTCGGCCACGCCATACAGGATCTGCAGCTTCACGATCTCCGCCGCCGGGGCGAACTGGACGTCCATGAGCGCCTCCAGCTCCTTCTCGTCCAATAGGTCCATTACCAGCGCGTCGGGATTCGTCTCGGCTTGTCCCCTCAGCTTCTGCGTCGCCTGGGCAAGGGCGGACCGCTTGACCTTGGAGAGCGCGGCGACATTCGCTGCCTGGATACGGTCGTTCTCCTCCACAGAGAATTTCCGTGGCTTCACCCAGAACCCTTCCACGCTCTTCAACTCGGTCTTCTCACCGATACGCTGCCGACTTATGTGCTTTTGCCAATCCTTCATGCCCACCCTCCGACCATGTGGACCTGCAGGTGGTCCTCCGCCCCGGACGGATCCACCGCTTCGAATGAAAGCGACTGCTCCAAGCTATTGTCCCCGGCGCTCTTCGAGTCGTCGGTGTACTGCACGTACGGCATGTCCAGGACCATCATCGAACGGATACCGTCCGCGATCCGACGACCGACAAACCGCAGCTGCACCGAGGTCATGTCGTTCGACAGGTTCTTCTTCCGTTCCTTCTCGCTGGAGGGATCCGCGCCATCCTCGCCCACCGAGAGCGTCATGCTGCCGGTTACGGAAAATGTACCGCGGACATGGGTGGCCTTCATCAGCGACCCTTGGCAATACCCCTCGTCGTCGCTGTGGTTGTTCGCGACGGTCACCGACACGTTCTTCACATAGCAATGCTTCTGGCCGGCGATCAGGGTTTCCCCCTCGTTGAACTTCATGACATCCAGATCATCGGCTGTCAGCCCGAGCGAGGTCGGCTCCTGGCCCCCCAGTACCTTCAGGAGCAACAGGGACCAGCTCGCCTTGGCCTTCGCCTTCAAATCCGCGCTGATCGTCGCACTGTCGACGACCGCGCCGCTACCCAGGCGGTTGTCCCCGTCTCCGTCCACTTGGATGGAGAAGGTCGCATTCTCCGTATTCGTGTAGTTCGGCTTGAAGATGCGCAGCTTGACCGTCGAGGCCGGCGAAGTGAAATGCAGCGGGACCGGCCGTCCCTTCGCCTGGGCATACGCGACCGGTACCGGCACCTCGGAAGCCGCGGCGGGATCCCCGTACAACAGCGTGGCGGTGTAGCCGCCGAAGCCATTGACCGTATCGATCAGGTTGCCCAACGTCAGTGTGGTGAGGTCCAACACCCCCAGTGTTCCGAAAGCCGGATCCGGCAGCTCTTCGCCACGGTTCCCGATCCGGGCGGAGAGGCTTTTCCCATCCTCATCCGCCTCAACAACGCACGAGTCCTCGCCACCGGTATAGATGAGGAGGATCCCGCACCCCACCGCAACCGGTGCGGACATGCTTCCCATCAAGGAATGGAGCATCATGGCCAACGCGGGACACACGGTGAGATTGGTCGGCATCTCGGCCGAGTAATCGATCGCATCCAGATCATATCCCGCCTGGGAATTCCGGCCGGTTATCACATCCTTGGACGATTTGGTGGGTTTCTCCACCAGATAGCCGAAATCCGTCATCGCCAACCGGGCCGTACGTGCTACCGCGGTTCCCGCTTGTGTCTCCATGCCTCCCATCGAGGCCTTCATAAACCCTTTCTTTGGTGCCATTCGTTACCCCCTGACCACCGAAGCCTTGCATTCCAGCTGCAGGCTTGCCATCTTTTCCGTCGTGCTGCCCAACGAGAAGTATTCGACCATCCCGATCGAGATATCCCAGGAATTCTCCAAACGGTCGTGCTCGAGGAACAGCGAACGCAACGCGTCCGCGTAATCGATCAGATCGTTCGTGTTCGCCTCTCCATCCGGTCCGTTCACGAACACCGCCAACTCCACTCCCAACAGGTCGTCCCCAACACACTGTCCGGCATCATCGAGCTCCGAGGATGTGGGAAACACCAGCACCATCGGCCGCTCGTACTTGCTGTTCGAATAATCGGAGTTCTTCCGCACCGTCCTGAACGGCATGAGACCCGGCCGCGTATGGTCGGAGATCCTTGAGCCGATCAAAGCGACGATCTCATCGAGGGTGGCATTGGTGGTGAACCTAGTTTCCAAGATTGTGCCTCCTGAATTCCTTTTCCATCTGGCTCGAAGCGGCCTTCACATCGATCTCCCTTGCCCGTGCCCGCCTTATCGCGATATCGAACCAAGGCCGGGCCTCCACCTTGATGACACCCCGGTAGAAGATCTCCTTCCCGTTGATCTCGAACCGCAGCGCAAGTCCCTTCATGGGTTGGATAAGGGCCCCACGGTGCTCGTAGATCGACGACAGGTTCCCCGCGTACAATACCGCCCTCGGTTGTCCCCTCCGCTGCCTGTACCAGATGGACCTCCGGTACTTGCCGGTGCGTTGCGTGAAGGTGCGTTCCTGTTCCTTCCTGGCCTGTTGCTTCAGGCTGAGCGCCATGGCCCCGACCACACGGGAGACAACCCCCTGGTCGGCATCGAATCCCCTCAGCTCCCCGATTATCCGGGTATCAATCGCCACGTGCCTTCCCATCACATCACCGCCAGCCGCAGGCCGCTGAACACCCCATACACGTCCGCCGAGAGCCTCAGCTCGTAGCTGAGGTTCGACCCGTCCGACATCGATTTGGACGATACGCCATAGGAATTGTCCATCTGGCGGTTCCAAGCCGTCTGTATGGCCTCGAGACACGCCTTGCGGATGTCGTCCGGCATGGTCTCCACCGCATATCCGCCGGTATAGGAGATGCGGACATTGTGCATCCCCTCGGCGAAGATCCCGCCGTACCGGGTGACGATGCCGCTGTGTTCCTCAACATGGTATTCGGATGGATCCAAGCACGGGTTGTCGAACACATGACGATCGTCAATGACGACCGACTCCACCGACACGACAGGAACGACCGGCAGGTATATCCGGGCGGTACCGAGCCCGTCGGCAATATAGACGCGCTCCCGCCGGATGATCTCGCGTCCGGCAACCGCCACTGCCCGGCTTGATATCCAGTTGATCAGTCCCACCACCCGATCCTTCTGAGCCTCCTGGTACCCAAGCATCCCGGCCACATATTCCCAGCTGACCAGGGCATCCCCATGCAAAACCACCACACATCCCTCCAAGGTCGGGGTGGGCCGTCAAGTCCACCCCGACCGATCGTATCACGCTACCGGAGAGAGCGCCGGATGGCCCAGCACCGCCATGGCATACAGGGTGACATCCGCAGCCAACACTCCCTCGACCTCGTAGTCGAGACGGGCGAACTTGGCATCCCCGATGTACCCGAGGGTGACCACCAGGTCGTCGCCAAGAACGGCGTCCGCGACAACCGGATATCCGACCACCTTGTTCGCAGGCACTTCGGTAAATGCGATCCCATCCTCACTTTCGAGGAGTACCGTCCTCACCGTCTTGTCAGCTGCGTATGCGCCGGATCCGATCACCGCGGCAATGGTCACCGCCTCGAATCCCGTCCGATCGATAGCATTTCCCTCCACCGAGGCCTTGCCCACCGTGACCGGTACGGCAATCCTGGCATCAATCAAGCTCTTCTGGTCCTTCATCCGGATCCTCCTTAGGCTTCTGCCTTGATGAGCACGATGGCTTCATAGTTCTTGATACCCGCACCGGTGCGCTTCTCGGTGTGGAACTTCACGAATCCCGGTCTGGTGTAGGGATCCCGGATCATGGTCATCCCCTTGCGGTCGCGGATCGCGTAGGCTTTCTTCGGATTCATCAACGCAGCGAACGGAAGTCCCTCGGCATTGTCGATGTCGGGCATGTAGTCGTTGATGACGACCCCGAGGCCGATCAGACGGTCGGGTTGCCCATCCTTGATGGAATCGACCCACAGCGGCCGGCCGTTGTCGTCCAAGAACCCTTCCATGACCGCTGCCGTGTCCGAGTTTGTGACGATCACCGCACCGGTCCGGTAGGCGACCTTCAGCAATTTTTTCGCGTTGCGGAAGACTTGTACGGGATTCGCGTCTGCGAACGAGAGGGCTTTTCCGGTCTTCACCACCGGAACCTTGCCCCATTCCAAATCCTTCTTCTTGGCACAAAGCTTGGTCGGATAACTGAGGATCCCACGCGCCTTCTTCACCCCGTTGCCCAGGATGAAGTCCTCCTCGTCCTGCACACCGAGAGCCTCGGAGATGGCGAAGGTCAGCTCGGCCGCCAAATCCTCGTCCGGATCCTCGAGCGCCTGGTTGCTGATGACCGGTTCTGCGTACTGGGTGTGGATGGGAATACGGATCTGTGCGTACTTGGGAGTCTCGGTCTCCTCGCGTTCGTCATTCTCCCCGACATGTCCAGCCGCGGCTCCTTTCACCCGGACGTTGATCACCACCTCGTCGCTGTTGGTGCCGCGAACATCCGCGATCGAACGCATGCTTCCTTCGGTCGCCGCCAGATGCATGATGCCCGCCTCGATCTCGGGAGTGACGAAGAATCCCCCGTCCTCGTTCGAACTGGTCCGGGTGACGGCGCTAAGATTGCCCCTCACCGCACCGACGAACGCGGCGATAGCCTCCGCCCGTTTGGCACCCTTCGCATCCAGTCCTGTGATACCCTCGCGCTGGACCTTGGCCAATATCGCTGTGACCTCATCCTTCTGTTTCTTCATCTCCGCCTTCAATGCATCCATATCTCCGGTGGAGCCCCTGGCCGTCTCCAAAGCGTCGATGCGACCGGAGATCGCAGCGATGGAATCCGCAAGGGCCTTCAGTTGTTTCATCAACTCGTCCATTAGAATACCTCCAAATTTTTCCGAATGCCTGCGACAAGCCGGAGCGCGGGAGCGAAATCCTGGCCACCATCCCGGTGTTCCGCTTCCCCTCCATCCCGGAGGGAGAAGCCTTTCGCGAGGATTGCCTTTGCCCGGGAATCGGAGAAACCCGCATCCCGCAGGGCCTCCTCGGCTTCCCGGACCGTCGGCTCGTCTTCAACCACAATCTCCGACGGAGCGTGGTGGAATTTCATGGCATATTTCCTTTTCAGCGAGGCCGCAGCCTCGACTTCGGTCTCCTCGGTCGCAAATCCAATCTCCATGGCTTCCGACGCATTGAACCAGGTCTCCTCATCCATGAGCCGCCTGATCTCGTCGGATTCCCTTCCGATCGCATTCGCGTAGATGTCCACAATCTGGTCGGTGATCTTGTCCAGGGTCTCCGCAGTCTTGCGCATTTCCCCGGCTGTCCCCAGCGCACATCCCCATGGGTTGTGGATCATGACCATCGCTCCCGTATACACGATCCGGTGCGAGGCGGCGAGCATCACCACGCTTGCCATCGATGCGGCCAATCCCATCACATGGACCGTGATCTTGTCTTTCAGGGGATAGAGCGCATTGTAGATAGCCATACCCTCGAACACGTCCCCACCGGGACTGTTCAGGTACAGGTTCAGCGACCTCTTGTCCTTGACCGCCTGCAGCGCGTTGGTGAACGCCTGGGCAGTGACTCCCCACATGCCGATCTCGTCATAGATGTAGATGTCGGCGGATTCGGCTTTCGCCACGATCCGATACCATTTGCCCATATCAGCCTCCTGTCCCGGCAGTCTCGTTGTTCATCGGCTTGAGGAACTCGTCCCCGCCTTCATACGGATTCATGTTCTCCTTCCTCCGGATCTCGTTCGCTGAGAGGAATCCCGAGTTCCGGCCCACCTGATACGCCTGGTACCGGGAGAGCAGGTTTCCCCGTTCCAGCGAATCGATCAGGAATTCCCCGTACAGGGAAGGATCCTGCAGGCACTGGAGAGTGACGGCGCTCTCGATCCGTCGGCACCAGGGTGCGATCGTGAACCTGGCGAACTGCTGGCCGAGGTTCTCGATGTTGCTGAATGTCGCCTTGTCATAGTTTCCGATCATGTACACTGGAACCCGGAACAACCCCGCGATCTGCGAGTCCGAGTATTTGTTCGTGTCCAAGAACTGGCTATCCTCGTTGGTCAGCGATATCTTCTCGATGGTCTTCCCATCGTCGAGGATGGCGACCTTGTTCCCGTTCCTGGCAGACCCGTAGGTGTCTTCCCACCGCTTCTTGAACTGCTTGAACGCACCCTCGTCCTTGAATTTGTTCGGATTCCTGATCACCAGACCCGGCATCGCCCCGTTGCGGAAGAATGCGGATCCGTAGCGGTTGATCGCCTGGTTCTTTCCCAACGTGTCCGCCTGGTAGCGGATCACCGATTTTCCGTCATGCACGATCAGGTAGAGGACCTCGTCCTGCGAGTACCGCTTGCCGTCGATGATGAACTCGTACCCATGGTCCGCGGTGTCGACCACGGTCACTAGGTCCGGATTCGACACCGGAAGGAGGTCGTGGACCTCGCCGAACACGCGCACTTTGATGGCGAAGAACTTCCCCCGGAGGGCAAGGTGCCAGATCACCCGTTCGAAGAACTCGAACGGGGTGTCGGTGGGATTCGGCTTCTTCAGCGTCTTCGCGAAGGCATGGTCCTTCACCACTTCGCGGTTCCCGTCCCGGTCGGTCCGGTACAGTTTCAACGGCAGGGTAGCGATCGTTTCGGCCAGGACGTTCACGCAGGCATACACGGCGAACAGCCGCTGGGCGCTTTCCACGCTCACCTGCTCACCACTCATGGTGACGTACCCGCTTTCACGCAGGTTGGCCGCAAGTTCCCCGATATCCATGAGTCCGAACAGTTTTCTGGTAACAAATCCCCTCAGACTACCCACAGGCTGCCATCGTCCTCCTCTTCACCCTCGTCCTGCATCGACAGGCCCAAGGCCATGATTGTCGCCACGATCCCATCGATCCGTCTGCCGGTCTTGCGCCTGTCGGGTTTCACCGGCTTGATGTTCCCCGCGGGATCCTGTTCGACCTCCACGCAAGCGGCATTCCATGCCAATACTGGATTCTTACCATGCCGGAGCCGCTTTCCGGTGAAAAGCGTTTCAAAGAACTTCGACATGGGACTCATGGTCGCGAAGCCTTGCCTCACCGCCGCCATCACCATCCCCTCGGACTTCATGTGCGTCACGATCTGGCTCGCATTCCAAGGGTCGTATCCCGTTGCCACGACGTGATATGTGTCGGCGAGACCACGGAGGTCCGCCTCGATGAAGTCCTGGTCTATGATGTTTCCCGGGGTGGCCGTCAGGTATCCCTGGTCCCGCCACAAGGCATAGGGGACCTTGTCTTTTTTACTTTTCTCATCGATCGCATCCTCCGGCATGTAGAACTTCGCGAGGATCGTGTAATCGGTCTCCAGGTCCACCGGAGGAAAGACCGCGACGACAGAGGACAGGTCGTCGGTGTTCGCAAGGTCCATTCCGATAAAACAGTTCCTGCCGGCCAACGCCTCGGGATCGACCGCACCCCCGCACGCGTCCCAAACCTCGGAGCCGATCCATGCTGTCTGGGAATCGCACCAGACGTTGAAGTTCTTCGTCTTCACGTCGTTCTGCTTCCTGGGTGATGCCAACGCCTGCTTTACCCTCGAGCTCAGGTACTCGTACTTCACCGAGACACCGAGGTTCGGGTTTGCCTTGATCCACACCTCGGGATCGTCCCATTCGTCCCCCTCGTCCAGCGTGTAGATGATGCAGAAGAAATCGTCCGGACCATCCCCGGCCAACGTGCGCACCGCCAGTTCACGCTCCTCCTGGAAGCACGGGCCGTTGCGGTTGGAACCGGCTGTGGTGATGATATACAGCAGCGGCTCTTCCCTGGCTCCCATGCCGCTTTCAAGCACGTTCACCATGTCGGCCGTCTTGTGTGCGTGGTATTCGTCGATGATCGCAAGCAGCGGATTGAGGCCGTCCTCGGTATCGGACTCGGCTCCCAATGCCCTGATGATGGAATCCCCGCCCTTCTGCTTGATGGTGGAGAACGTCTTGTAGATGTCTACCCGTTTCCGTAGCGAGGGTTGCTTCATGATCTGCGCCCGCACCTCGTTCCAGCAGATCTTGGCCTGGTCGCGTTTTGTGGCGGCGCAATAGATTTCAGCACCCGCCTCCCCATCGAGGAAGAACACGTCCGATGCCTCGGTCGCGGCCATGGTGGTCTTCCCATTCTTCCTGGGAACCTCGATGTAGGATTTCCTGAACCGGCGGCACCCGTTGTCCTTGCGGATCCATCCGTGCAGGCACCATTTTATGAACTGTTGCCAACCTTCCAGCCGGAGATTCTCGTTGCGCTTCGCCCATATCCCCTTCGAGTGTTTCAGCAGCTGGGCGAACCGGATGGACTTGAGGGCCTTGCTTTCATCGAAACGGTAGGGGAAGGAGGGATCCTTCGAACGCTCCAGGTCCCTGACATGCCGTTGGACCGCCTGCCGGACAAACAGGCATGCAGGAATCTTACCGTTCAAGATATCGTCGATGTATTGCTTACCCCTGTGGTCGTCTCCCACTACCGGTTTTCTAGGCATGTTCCGACAACAGCTCCTCCATCGGGTCGACTTCCTTCTTCCCATCCGACACGTCGATGCGGTTCCGGGAAGCCGGATTCAATCCGAACTGGGTGGAGTAGCGGAGGAAATCGGAGCGGGCCTTTTCCATCACGATCAGTTCGGGCATGTTTTTTCGCTCAAAACCACGCGATTTCATGTATTTTTCCAACGTCCTTTTGCGCTTGAACTCATCGTGGTTGACGATGTACTCGGCTTCCTTCCACTGGCCGTAGGTGGCTGCGGTCACCTCGAAGGAGGAGAGGTCCACACTGGTGAGGACTCCGGTCTGCATGAGCTCCTCTATGTATTCGTTCCAAAAAGATTTGGCCCATTTGTTGAGGCTGGCCGGCGGCTTGATTTTCGTGTCGATCGGAGGTGCCGGCTCAGGCTCCCTCACCGGGTTCCGGGAGGGTTTGAAGGTGCCTTGGATGATCTTTGTCTTACTCGGTTTTCTCGGTCTTCCAGCCATTTTATGAAAATTCCCATTTTGCACCTGTGCACAGCCAGGTTCACCCACGGTATAAAACCGTCAGGTTGCAGGTATTCTACCCACCCCCCGGGGGAAGACTGAGAAAAGTATTTCAATATTTAAATTATCTATTGCTCTGAAGGCGGCGAGTTGAATAGGTCAGGTGCCTCTTCGGTTAATTCTTGCACATTTATTACATCAACTAATTGAATTTTCCTAGGTTTTACCACTAGAAATCCAGTGCATTGAAGTTTACATTTCTTTTCATGGGCAATAATTGCCTTCTCATAGTCATCCTTGTTCAGTGAAATTTTCACACTTTTTTCGATCCCGTCTAAAGGTGCCTTTAAAGTGATTTTTCCAGCTTCTTCTTTTTCATCTCGATGCAATTTTAATACATAACCACTAACTGTAAAATTTTGTTGAGTCGTCTCCTCTTTAAAAACAGAAGAAATCCGTTCAATGACTTCTATATCATCTTTCCTAAATTCAATAACCTCTTCAATATTCTCATCTATACTCACAGGATAACGAACGGAAATAGCAATCTCGCGTTTTGAAATTCTATTGCTTATACCAACTATTGCATCACAAAGATTTGAACTTACGCCGTGTTCTACTGCTTCAACGAAAATCGCTTCATCTCGAGAACTAATATATTCTCTGGTTGTCATCTTCAAAGATCTCAGACCTTCCGAGAGAGTTTTTGTGACTTTCCTCGAATAGGTTGAGTTAATGCCAAGTCCATCATTTTCAACATTCTCAGGATCTAAACTTGTGCTTGCGTTAATTGGAACTTTAATATTTACTACATAACTACCAATTTCAGTTTGTCCAAAATATAATGAATTTAGATAGTCTGTTGTCATGTCTGGAAGACTCCCTAAAAACATTTTCTTCTTTTTATAAGCAGCAAGGGCAGCAGCTAACATCATCTCTTTAGCATTGATGAATAAGTCTACACCTTCGCCCATTGGAATCGATCCATCAATAAGATCAGGTCCTTTAGCTCTTACCTGGATTATATCAGTCGCTTGACTATTGATAAGATTTATAATTCCTTCTAAGTTTTTACTATATCTAATGCTAAGCTCATTGAAGACTTGAATATACTTCTGTAAGAAATCTTTAAAACTATCCCTTAATGGTAATATAATCTCGAAGGACTTGTCTTCAAACTGGGTCTTCCATATCTCAAGAACGTTTGCCTGGGAAAAAGTATTCTCCCAATTTGCTGAACCGAGAAATCTTTGGACACTTGAGATAGGTACATTTTTAATCATTTCAATTTCATTTGGTTTAATCACTATCTATATCCACCATCAAACTTGCTCGATTCATTAATTCATATAATTGTTCTTTTGTAAGAACATTCGCCCGTGGAATCAATATTGTCTTACTTTCCTGTCCTGGAGCTAGTTCGTCAAACGACCTAAGAGAAAACCAATAACCAAGGTTTTTTAGAACCATTGCCTTGCTAGTTATTGTCACCCACTTAGTTTTTTCCTCTGGAATTGTAACAACGAACAAATAACGAGGAGAAATTACATCTGTAGTTGATAGATCATTATAGTTCTTAGCGCTTAATACATAATGTAAGTTACCGTCATCATTAAATTCTTGTGTAGTGCATTTTATTTGGACATCAATCTGTGGTCTTGAAATCTTGCCCCCTTCCCAATCCTTTGCAAATAGAGAAAGGTCGACACTATCATCATCTACATCTGGCTTGCTAGTGTTTAAACCCAGAGTGGCTGCCATGGCTCTAACCCAAGCTACACTAAATTGTTCCTGGCGAGCTGTTTTATACATACGGACAATCTATCACAAAATGTAATAATCTCAACAAATTTGTTGAATAATCGTAGTTGCCATTTAGCTTGAGATACTGTTTGCATAGATGGGTAATAAAACAATAACCTCAGGAGGTATCGACCGGAGGACGACTGAAAGAACTTCCCCGATTCCCGAAATTCAACCTTCAATTTGTTGAAAACTCGGTATATACCATTTTACTAATGTTTTAGAGACACTACTTTGCATGCTCAATTAGCCAAAGCAGAGCCTGAGTATCCGGGGGAAGGTGCCGCTCATTGATTTCTGTGAACACCTTCTTCTTGCCGTTGAATTCCGTGGTGGTGACTTTCCGTTCCTTGTATTCGTACCCGACAGCCCGCCTGCTGAGTGCTTGCAACCATTCATCCCGCTTCCCAAGTAATCTTGATTTGTAGTAATCGATATCGACCCGGTTCTCCCTGACGAAACTCTGCAACTGCGCCAGGGAAACTCCTAGGGAGCCGGCAATCTCATCCTCCGATTTCCCATCAGTCTCCATTTCCGCGACACTCTGAGCCGTAGACAACGAAACCTTCTTCTTGGCCATCAAGTTCACTCCTCTGTACTAATTCAGCCTTCTTGCTGGTCAGGTTCTCCCACCTTTTCACGATCACATCACAATATTTCGGATCCAACTCCATCATCCTGCATCGCCGGCCCACTTCCTCGCAGGCAACCAACGTCGTTCCGGATCCTCCAAACAGATCGAGCACGACAGCATCCTGCCCGCAACTATTCATGACAGCCCGCGCAACCAACGAAACGGGTTTCATGGTCGGATGCTCCTCGCTTCGCTTCGGGCGATCGATTTCCCATACATCCGATTGCGTCCTATCCTCCAAAGGGCACAGCCGGGCGGATCCACCAGCCCATCCGTACCAGATGGGTTCATACCGCGTATGGTAGTCCTTTCGGGAAAGGACCAACGAATCCTTCACCCAAATGATCGTCGTCGACCAATGGAATCCACAGGACTCCATAACCTCCATCATGGTTGCCCATTCACTGGTGGACATCACCACATACGTCATACATCCGGACTCTGCAACCTCGAGAGCCCTGGTGAAGACCGCGGAGAGGAATTTTCGGAAATCTTCGCTACTCATCGAATCGTTCAGGATTCCCCGCTTCGCCTCGTTGTGCCCGACCTGGGCATAATCCACATTCCAAGGCGGATCGGTGAATACCATCGAGGCTTTGTCCTGTCCCATAAGTCGGGAAACATCTGCAGCATCCGTGCTGTCCCCGCAAAGCAGCAGGTGATCACCAAGGCGATAGAGGTCTCCCAACCTTGATTGGGGAACCTCGATGGCGTCGAGCTCCTCGGTGATATCGAAATCATCATCCTTGGATGTGTTTTTCCCAAGCTCCTCGAGGAGCCTGTACACCTCCTCATCGGCAAACCCTGTCTCGAGCCCACTGTCCTTCAATTCGGAAAGCAGTGCAGCCAATGCCTCATCATCCCATGAACCGGTGATCTTGTTCAAAGCTAGATTCAAGGCCTTTTCATGAGCCTTGTCCAAGTCGACGACAACAACATCGATCTCGGTGTACCCCTCGTCCCGAAGCACCTTCACCCGTTGGTGACCGCCGATGATAGTGTTGTCACTGTTGACGATGACCGGGTCCACATATCCGTGTTCACGGATACTCCGCCGGATCTGCTCATATTCGACATCTCCCGGCTGCAGGTCCTTCCTCGGGTTGTAGCCGGCAAAGACCAGTGAAGCGATCTGCTTTTTCATGAAATTCATCCAATATACCCCTCTGAAGTAATTATTTCACAGCTGTTTCTGTACATTCCCGGATTTCATTATATGCAAAAGTCAAATTTCTACTTTTTCTTTATAAATCTGCCCTTATAATCCCTCTTGTTGTCCTCCGTTGCCGTCTTTCGTGAATGCTCCGAACGAAGCCGGGGAACCAGTACATACTTGCGGTGGTCAGGCTCCATCTCCGGATTGTACGGAGGATTGTGGTCCACATCGTATTCGGGCCACAGGTGCCGGGGAATCCCCGAACCCTGCAGCACCTCCTCACGTATCTTCCGCCAGGTGCCGCCATATCCCCGCGCACCCGGAGATTCTCGCTTGGGTCTGGACACGCGTTTCTCGCACTGTTGGCAGGCAGGGGAGGCCGGATCGCAGATCCTTCGCTTCACAGCACACCAGGAAACGGTATTTCGCTTCGCCATGACCTACCTCGCATCCACATTCGACAGGTCGGTACGGAAACGGGAACACTCGTTGCCATCCTGGAAAATCAGATGATCCTCCTGCAGCGTCCCCAGCCGCCTGTCCACCGATTTCGGGGTGATCCTGAACCGTTTCGCCAGGTCCAGCAGATCCACCGTGTCCGGCCAATAGGGTATGGCCTCGAGCAACCCGGTGTTCAATTCCGACAACTCGGGACACTGATAATGCTTCTCTGGAACATAGGTTCGAGAATTCACCCGGCTGCCCGCACATGTGTATCCTCTCATTTCCGTTTCCCCTTCAGATGGGTGACATTGAACTCGTAGTCGAAGTAGACGTTTCCGATAGGATCACCCGATTTGATTGCACGATAGATCTCGACACTGTCCACTTCCGCCGCATCGGCCGCAGCAGCAATGCTCTCATAGCTCTCGTACCCGTGATTCTGCTCGTCTATCCACCAGTTGGCGATCACAGGAGTCCTGCTTCCAGTCATACCTTCTCCCCAACCCGCTTGAAACGATATCCCCGCTTGGTTGTCCTTCCAGAGCTGATATAGGTGAGCACCGTCTGCCAGGAGAGCCCGCACATGGCCGCAGCTTCGGTGGGGGACTTGAGTTTGCCGACTTTTCTTCCCTTCAAATACACCTGGATAGACTTTTCGATGTGTATGTCCCTTCTCGGCAGGATATTCCGATCGAACCGATACCCACCGACCTCTTTTCCCGTCTTGAGCGATGAATAGACACTCTGTGAGGATAAACCGGTGAATTCTGCAGCTTCCTTGACTGTACTGGTTGCCTTCAACATCTGCTTTCCCTGGAATATCCCGATCAGACCCTTGCGGTACCACTCTGGGACCACGACTTCCGGTTTGGGTTTCACCTTTGCTTCCGGTTCCTTCAACGGGTGGTCATCGACGATGTCATGGTACTTCTTGAGAACGTCCGACTCGTCCAGATCCCCTAGGTTGCACATTAGGCTGAAATGTCGTCCGGATTCGAAAAACAGTACAGCTTCCTGTCGCTTTGCGTACGGCTTCTTCGGATCCAGATCCTTCAGGGACACCGAGATCACACTCTTGGCCAATTCCCGCATGCCTTCCAGCTGCTTCGGTCCAGTCATACCCGCCCCTGCCGCTTCTTCAGCTTCCGATAATCGTCCCCTGTGACTTCGAAGGTCTTCCCCATCGATATCCGGGAGATGCTCGCATCGGACAGGTGCCTCTTGAAGGTTTCCATATCCATATTGCCCAAAAAGACAGTCTTCTTCTTCCGGCTCACCCTGGTATCGATGATGTCCGCCAATGCCTGGACACTGTAATCGCTCCAGGGAGCAACTCCCATCTCGTCCATCACCAGCACATCGCAGGAGGTGTAGCGCCTGAACACATCCTCCTCGGTAGGTCCGCCTTTCTTGGAAAAGGTCGATCGGATCTGCCTGAGTAAGGCACCCTCGGTCACATACAAGGCGGTGGATCCCTGGACGATCATTTCCCGCAACATCGAGCAGGCGACGTGGGTTTTACCGACACCCGGTTTACCAAGGACGACCAAGGTCCTGTCCCTGTTCTCCGCGAACAGTTGGGCATACTCGACAAATACCCGATGGGGATCATCCCACCCGTTGAAGGCGAATGTCTGGAAGGATTCGTCCAGGTAATCGTCGGGGATCCCCGCATCGATCATCCTGTTGCGCAGCTGCAACGCGGGATCCTCCCGCCTCCGTTTGAATTCGGTGGCCTCGGCAGCCGACTCCTCCTCCACGCATCTCAAGCATTTCCCGATATATTCGATGCCGAACTGGTCGGTCGTCGCAAACACCCCCACAGGCCCATGCTTCGGGCATTGGATAATAATCCTACGAAGCTTGGTGCCGAATGTCGTGTTCCCGATGTGCTGCGCTGCGTTCGTCAACGGCCTATCCATGGTCATTCCTCCTATAACTCGACTTCCCGGGTGGTCTTGCCTTCCCAGGCATCGTTGAACCGCCCCGAACGGAACTGCTGCTCACTGGTGGCGGCTTTGTTGTTGGTCTTAAAATCCTTGTTCGGGAACACCCCGCGATACCCGCGTATGATCGCCTCCTGGATATCCCGGATCCGCGAGTCGTCGTCGGACCAATCCCGCTCCAGCTTCTTGACCAGCTTGTCCAGCCCGACCTGGGTCAGTGGCGATCTGGTCTTGGACCGGTAGGCGATGAATTCCAGGACCGCTTCCCGGAGCTTGGAATTCGTGATGGAATCTGAAATCTGCAGGTCGCCTGGTTTTTGTTTTTCTGCAGACCCTTCCTGTTTCTTATCTAGTAGAAGAGTCTTTCTAGTAGAAGAGTCTTTTGGTCGGACACTTTTGTCCGACCCCCTGGTACAAATCTGTCCGACCCCCTCACCCAAAAGTGTCCCACCCTCGGACAATTCTGTCCGACCCTCTCCACCATATTCCGGGTCGAATACAGGGTCGTCGTCCACCGGTTCCATCTGGGCCCAGGCATCGTCTATCAAGGTGGCGTAGACAGCCTCGTTGATACGGTAGCAGCTGAACGTCCCACCTTCCCTGAGTGTGGTATGCTCCATCACCCCAGAGGCCTGCAGCTTTTCGAATCGGCGCGATATCGTCTTCGCGGATCCACCGACGATCGGGATATCCCCAAGCACGCCCGCATAGTTGACCCATACCCATCCAACCCCGTCGATGGTCATCTTCCGCATCTTCCCGGTCGCCTGGTAATCGATGAACCACCTGAGGATCATCGCCTCATCCATTCCCAACCCCAGCTCCATCAGCCGCTGTTGGGAGAATCCCAATACCGTGTATTTCATGCCGTCACTCCCTTCCAGATTCTTTCAGGCACCAGTGTCCCAGTGCCCGCTGGCAAATCTCGTTGTTGTCGTTCCGATACCGTTTCGCCGGACACTGGTCGCACCTCATATTCAGCAATATCCCGCAGACATTCCTTCCAACGGAGCTCACGAAGGCTTCCAGATGCTGTGGCGGCAACAATGGACCTGCCCAGTGGAATACCCGCATGAGTCCAAGCTCCTTCGCCCCACCGGCCACAGTCCGATCCTCCGGCCCAAGATGGACGAAGCTGTCGGGAGCAACCCGGTTGGCTTGTTTCCCCACAGCTTCCAGCCTGAGCACGGCTTTTCCCATCTTTTCCCGGACCGCCTTGGGCATAATCTCCAGATCGATTCCGTAGCGTTCCATCAATCCACCAACCAGCTCTTGCCCATCAGGCTCATCCATCCATTTCGGTTTCGACCAGGCTTGCCTTCCCATTCCCTCTGGAGATGCTCCTTGTATACCCGGCCGATACCGGGTGTGTCGTGCAACTCCATATGGCAATCGTGGCAGAGCTCCATCACAAATCCTTCCCGTTCGGAAATCTTCCGGAAACACCCGCCGAAGACATGGTGCCATTCGGTGGATCCGTACTTCCCGCAGCGCCTGCAGATTCCCCGCTTTTTCCGTTTCTTCATGGCCGTAGCGCTTCCTCGAGGTAATCGAGCCACGGCCTGACCGGCACCCCCAGCGATACGGCTATGGAGATCTCCAGCGCCATGCCCTTCGAAGGCAGATGGGTATCGACCATGGCAAGTTCCCCGCCAAAGAGGAGTACGTCCATCATCGCTTTGATATCGATCGCCATATGGGTTTCCCATGTGGCCTCTGCAGGATGGTCCAATTCCAAGGGATTCACCACGGTGTACCCCGCCGACCTGAGGATCTCGGATATTTTCCCGAATTGATCCTCGGCCTGTTTGTTGTGTGTGATCGGACCGGTAAGATACAGGTCTTTCATGTTGCCTCCTTAGATCTGGTGTCATGTATGGGACCGGCAGGATTCGAACCTGCACTTGTTAAGACCGGATGTAATTGCTCAGGTACTGCTTTCGACCTGCGGTTTCCATCCGGGCATCTACCATTTCCGCCACGGTCCCGAAATGCCCGTGTCACCGGGCTGTATCGTGATATTTACGTCCTCACAGGACGCCCCCTTTACTCGTTGACCAGCAGGGAAAGGCCATATTCCACCAATTTTCATTGGATGCGGCACCCCTACAGGCAGCCGCTGTTATCGTCCCTGACCCTTCGGACCATGGCCGTAGGATTCCCGATCGCTATCGCTCATGGCGCCAACCTTCACGATCAGATACAGTCCAACCCCGATGGCTATCAGGAACAATCCGATCACTGTACTTGCGAACGCTGTCATAGAACCTCCTCTGTTTGATGGGACCGGCAGGATTCGAACCTGCGTCCCCCGGAGTTGACGATGGGTGGTGTACTAACCCTCGACCCGGTGCCCCAACCAGCTGGGCTACGGTCCCCAAATCCAGCACGTTTCGCGGATCTCCCGGTGTGCCACTCCGGCCAATGAAGGTTTGACGTAACCCCGTCCGACTTTGATGTGTATAACGATATCCATTTGGAGTACGCCACCCATACGGGCCGACGTTAGTATCCGGACGACTCACCGGATGGAGTTGTCAGTTACGGCAGACCCTTATCAGAAAAATCAGTATGCTGATCTAGCATCCACACGATGGTCATCTATAAACTTGTCCAAATCATCCTTCTTGAACCTGACTGCCTTTTCGAACTTGATGTACGGGACCTTGTTCAGCATCACCAGTTTCCTTAGGTAAGAAGGCGCATAGCGGAGATATTGGGCAGCTTCAGTGGTCGTTAGCAGTGTCATGGCTATCCTCCGACAAAAAAGAGGCACCTTCATTCCGCGATGGTTCACGGACAGAATATGCCTCTTTGGGTCCATTGATTGTTGATGAAAGGACTGACTGGGCTTTCTCGATTATTGCTCGGCGGTAGAATTCTGATTTGCGCAGACCCAAGAGCCTTGAAGCATGATTTGCCAATTCCCTCTCTTCTGAAGAAAGAGTAGTGACTCTCACCATGCTCGTCCTGTCTACCATTGTATACAGTTTTTGTTCCATGTGCCCATTATTGTCTACATAAGTAGTAATGTCAACATATTTCTTAAACTTTTTGTATACGCAGGTAGACCGGTAAAGTATAATTACAACATGAAAACCATAGACGCACGTTTGTTCTGGAATCGGTTTGATGAACTCCGGAATTCTCTGGATCTGTCCTTAACTCAGCTTTGCGAGATGGAACCTGAGCTGGTGTATCGAACCCTGACGCAGCAAAGAACACGGAATATTCTTCCTAATGTAGAAACTCTTGCTCTTCTTGCAGGAGTTCTTGAGACAAGTATTGATTTCCTCATCTCCGGGAAGGAAACTTCAGACTTCATCACCTCACTTCTCAAATCAAATCCCACCATCAAACATATTACCCTCCGTCTCACAAAGTGCGACGCTGAACAACTCCATTGCGTAAACAGCTTGCTTGACACCTGGAGGATTGATCGAGTGCCGGGGGAAGGCGTGAACAGAGGAGCAATTCTTGCGTGATCTACAAATTTCCCAGTGGAGAGGTGGGGTGAGACATGATAATTGTAAAGCTATCAATAAAATTAATTCTGTCGGAGCAAAGTAATGAGAAATGAAAGGAAGAGCTTTTATAAGGATTATAAAGAAAGAGTTGTTGTTTTTATCGATATTTTAGGTTTCAAAGACCTAATCGACGATACAATATTACCAGACAATACAACAGACAGAGAGAATTTCACCAAATTAAACAAAGCGTTGGATTTGATCAGAGAGAGCTGGGCTCCAGATATTTTAAAGAATTTCAAAATGAAAGCGACTCTCTTTTCTGACTCTGCAATAATTTCATTTGATTGTAATAAAAAAGAAAGCTATTTTAATTTATTCTATAATTTACTTTTATTGGAGATTGAATTAATACAACTAGGGGTGTTATGTCGAGGTGGAATAGCAATTGGCAAATGTGTTCATACTAGAGATAAGGTGTTTGGTCCTGCTGTCAATCGAGCATACTATCTAGAAAGTAAGATTGCCAGTTTTCCGAGAATTGTTATCGATAAAGAAGTCTTTAACTATGTGAAATCATTAACTCGTGATAGTTATTTCTTCTCAGATTTAAAAGGAATGGTTAAGAAAGATAGTAAAAATAAGTTCTATATCGATTATTTTGTTCCGGCATTAAGTGAACTTGATGAATATGATTCTCATTATTATTTAGCTGATATGAAATCAATTATAGAAAAGGGGTTTCAAAAAGCCGAAAAATGTTCTGACCCCAGTTTAAAGGAAAGTTTATATCAAAAATATACTTGGTTGGATGACCAATGTAAAGAAATGAACTTACATTTGCCAAATTGGTAAATTGGAGTTTGTTTAGAATTGAGTCAATGATTCATTCCTGGGGATATACCCAAAAATCACAAGGAAGGGAGGATCCCATTTACGGCGGTGGGGGTAGCGGCCACACCAAAGCTCTTGCTTAATATTTGATTTCTTTTCGGGCGATCTTATATGAATTGTTAGTCATCGAAAACATGTCAATAAGTTTGGTGATATATCAAATATTTGGACTATACTCTGGACACGGGAAGGAGTGACCTATTGCCGTGGGAAGGTGTGAACAGAGGAACGATTCTTACGTGATTTACAAGTTCCCGGGTGAAGAGGGTTGACGAGAGACAGAAATTTCATGGCAGGAGCGCACATTTATAACATAGAAGGAGCTATGAATGGAAAAAGAGCGAGACCAAGAACTTGAACAGATACTCGAAAATTCAAATATGATTGAAACTAATGCAGTACTTGAAAAAGATACTGATCAAAAGAGGTATGCACTTCTTAGTGGGCCATTACCCATGGGTAATATTGATTTACAATGTGCTGTTCTAGATGATGAAACACGCATTTTAACTGCCGCATCAATATTTAAAGCATTTAATAAGAGTAGAAAAGGGATGAATGACAGACTAGAGATTGAAGGGACCAGACTACCTCCATTTATAGCTGCGAAGAATCTAGAACCCTACATAAGCAAAGAGATTATTGAACGATCAAAGTTGATAGATTATAAGGACGGTAATACAATAAAGTCTGGATATGATGCTGCACTACTTGCCGATCTGTGTGAAATGTACTTAAAGGCAAGAAGAGATGGAGTATTAACTGCCTCTCAATTACCTCAGGCCGACAAAGCAGAACTGCTTCTTACAGCCTTTGCTAAGGTTGGAATTGCTGCAATAATTGACGAAGCTACTGGCTATCAAAAAGCAAGATCAAACGACGCTCTTCGACTTCTTCTTACTAGATATATTGCCGAAGGACTGCAGAATTGGGTTAAAACGTTTCCTGATTCATTTTTTGAACAACTTGATAGGCTTTATGATAACGAAAGAACCACATCAAATCGTCGCCCCCAATACTATGGGGGGTTCATCAATAAATATATTTACAATCCGATAGAGAACGGATATATCAAGAATGAACTGAACAAACTTAATATCAGAGATGATGGCTCTAGACGAGCGCGTTTCCACCAATGGCTTAGCCAAGAAGGAAGAGATACTTTGATAAGGCAGATTGGAAGGGTGGAAGGACGAATGGAAATGTTTGAAAATATTGAGGCATTCAGCAGAGCGGAAAAGAAGTATAAATCGATTACTTTAGCCCCATATCTGTTTGATGAGATGAATAAAATTATAGTTGATTAGTAGATTTATTGACCTCTCCCAGTAAATCCATGGTTATCGAAGTATTACTTCGAAAAATAATTCTTTATTCAGTAAGCAAGATTAGCCATACTGTCCTTGGTAACTTCCAATAAATAAAGGAGATAACTATGCAGGGAAAAACTGGTGAAAAATGTCAGCAGAGTGGAGTCTACAAATGCAGTATTCATCCAACTCAAACCATCCCTCTTTCTAAGGGTGAAACTTTCCCGCCTTGTAAAGGTGGTACAGGAATTGGTCACGCTACAACTTGGATTCTTGTTAGTAAAGCTTAAATACCAATAACCTAATTAAGTTATTCCCCTAAGAGAATTCGTGAAGATTCCGGTGATGAGTTGAGGCCGTTTCTTTTCTCATAGAAACGGAAGAGAGTTACATACTGAGTGAAAATTTTAAATCGCTATATTACAAAAACATACGCACTTCTTTGTTATTTTATCGATTTGCCTGTTTCCGGTTAAAACAGTGAGAAGATGATTATCTGTAGGAGAAAATATTGATTGACTGGATTAATCTGAACCACGGCTTTGTGATGGCAATACTGACAACTGCTTATAGTTTAACGACCATGATTATTGTCAAATATAACCTCAAGAGAATTTCAAGTTAAAAAACTCTCATGTAATTGCAATTAGTGCAATGATTATCGCTTTTACGGTTGGACCAATACCAATAGAAAAGTAATGTGTTCAAGATCAAGTAAATACAAAAAAATATTGTTGTTAGTATCGAGATTATGAAATTAAACAAATGCAAGAGGGGCCTCTTATAATCATCCCTTTATACAAACAACATCCATGTAACAAATTAGGAGAATATAATGATCGATTTTACCAAACAACTAAAAAAGAAAACTATTAAACAAAGGATAAATCCAATAGAAATATATGACGATCTTGATCGGAATAGTGAAGTTGGCCCCTTGAGACCTTCACAAGAAAATATTTTAAACGATTGGGACAATTCACACCGTTATGATCATGACCTACTTATAAAATTACATACAGGAGAAGGAAAAACCTTAATAGGACTATTAATACTACTTTCAACAATGAATGAAAAACGATTACCGTGTATCTATCTTTGTCCCAATAGGTATCTGGTGGATCAAGTTTTTTGGGATGCTGATAAATTTGGCATCCCAACATGTCTAATAGATTACACAAATAATAGATTCCCTCAAGAATTCCTTGATGCCAATAGCATTTTAATTACTACGGCTCAGAAATTATTTAATGGTAGATCGATATTTAAAACGGGATCTGCATCTCTAAAAGTTGAGAGTATTGTTTTAGATGATTCTCATGCTTGTATTGCCGCTATAGAGGAAGGGTTAACGATAAAGATACCTTCAACATATAAAGGAAAAAGTATCGAAGCTTATACGGAACTAAAAGATTTATTTTCAGATTCTTTAAAAATGCAGGGAGCAGGAAGTTATTTAGACCTTAATAATGAAGAGAGTGATGTTGTTATTCCTATCCCCTACTGGTCGTGGAACCAAAAAGTTGATATCGTAACAGAAGTACTATCAAAGTATTCAGAAGAAGATTATTTATTATATATTTGGCCGTTATACAGGGATTCATTAAGATATTGCGAAGCTTTCATATGCAGTAAGAGAATTGAAATAAAACCTTTCAAATTCCCAATTGAACAATTTGGAACCTTTAGTAGAGCAAACCAAAGAATCCTCATGTCTGCAACTACCCAAAATGATTCATTTTTTATTAAAGGATTTAATTTCTCTCCTAAGGTTATAAAGTCACCACTTACCGTCCCTGATCAAAGGTGGTCAGGAGAAAAAATGGTGATTATTCCTTCAATGGTTTCGGAAAAATTTAATCGAGAGACTGTTCTTGATTACTTTTTCAAAAGGCAAAAAAGATTCGGGTTTGGAGTTGTTTCATTAATTCCCAGTTATAGCAAAAAATATTCTGAGATATATAGAGAAAACGAAGCAATTATAATTGATGGTAATTCAATCACCGTTGAAAATGCAATCAAAAAATTAAAGGGCGGTGAAATTCAAGATGGCCTCTATGTTCTTGTTAATAGATATGATGGGATTGACTTGCCTGATAGATCGTGCAGGATACTTATAATAGACTCAACACCGATATCTGGTTCTTTATCTGACCGATATGAGGAAAGATGTAGAATCAATAGCAATATTAGTAATATAAAGATTGCCCAGAAAATTGAACAAGGGTATGGCAGAAGTGTACGAGGGGAAAAAGATTTTAGTATTATTATTTTTCTTGGAGCTGATCTAGTAAAATTTATTTGTAGTAAAGACTCGAAAAAATATCTTTCCCCACAAACTCTCAAGCAAATTGAAATAGGGAAAAGTCTTGCAGATCTACTTCAGAAAAGTTCAGAAAACAACGACGACTTTCATATTCTAGTTGCGCTGATGAATCAATTCTTGCAGCGAGACCAAGGCTGGAAGGATTATTATGCCGAGGGAATGGATTCTATTCAAGAGAGAATTCCAGACGATTCATTGCTACATAAGATATTAGTCAAAGAGAATGATGCCGAAACAGCTTTAGTAAAACAAAATTTTTCTTTGGCCCAATCAAGATACCAAGAGATCATTGATTTAGTGGATGATCCATCTGATAAAGGATGGTACTTACAGAAAAAAGCATTAGCTAGTTCTTTCACCAATATTGCCGATTCAGATAAGTATCAGGTATTTGCATATAGAAAAAATAGTGAACTATTAAAACCAAGAGCAGGAATTAATTATACCAAGCTTCCACTGATTCCATTGAATCAGATTGAGAAAATAATTAAAAATTTTACTAATTATGAAAATTATGATGAGTTACGTATCAATGTAGAATATTATTTGGAAGAGTTATATTTCGGAAACGATTATCAAAAATTTGAAGCTTCGATTGATTCAATAGGTAATTTATTGGGTTTCAATTGCCAGAGACCAGATAAGTCGCTAGGAAAAGGCCCGGATAATCTGTGGCATCTTGGGGGAGATAAATTCTTGCTTTTCGAGTGCAAGAATGAAGTAAAAGATTCTAGAAGTGAAATATCTAAATCTGAAGCAGGACAGATGAACCAGCATCTCCAGTGGTTTATGGATGAATATCCGACTGCTAGATATATTGCAATTTGGACAATCCCTACAAATATACTTTCGCATGATGCATATGCAAATGATAAGGTTAAAATCATGTCAAAACCCGAACTTGAAAGCTTTAAAACCCAAATTAAAATTTTCATACACCAATTCTCAGGTTATATTCTTGAAGAAATAACGCCTTCAAGTATTCAAAGTGCCTTAATTAATTCAAATCTTGATATCGAAAAAATTCAGGCAAATTATGTAATACCCTTTAGGAAAAGAATCGGTAGGAAAAAATTAACATAGACACATTGAAATCGACAGTATTTCCCTTCAATTTAATTGGAAAATTCTAGGGATCCATTCCTAGATATAAGTGCCAATCACGAACTGTTACGTAGTTGTTTGAAGAAGGTCAATCGCTAAATATGTGCAACTTGACACTAATCCTAAGAGACTATCAGTTTGAACGGTAGTTTTAGTTTCTCATGGTACGCAGAAATAATTCGATGTTTACAAAGGGGGGGGCAACAACATCGTCCGGAAGCACCAATTGATTTCTAATTAGATGAATTTCAATTGGTGTCACGTTGAGTGACACCAAATATGACACCACATGTGACACCAATAAATTAGTAATATAGTAGAACATTAAGGAATATTATGATACATTCATTATTAATCATGATAAGCAATTAGTCGTAATAAGGAACAACCTAGAATGTTAAATAATTACCGGAATTACGATTGAGGTGCTAGTGGGCGAGAGCTTGTGCTGGTTCAAGTCCAGTCTGCCGCAACTACATAGACCCTTATCATGTTACAACATGGTGAGGGTCTACTTGTTTCTGGGCTAATGCCGGAAACGCAAGGTGAAGAATTGATTGCCAAACGAAGTGAGCGGAAAGTGACCATGCGATGGTCACTCTCCTGAGCGAGTGCAGGCAACGTAAGGATCCATACCTCGCCCTGGGGGCGGAAAAGGAGGCTTAGCCTCCACTTTCCTGGGCTTGCCCTGGGGGGGGGTTGATACCTTTCATGCCTTGCATTTCCAAATACATCCTTACATAACCAGTGATTCGAACTTGTCGAGCAATCCTGCGAATGCCTCCAGAGCCTTGGAGACAGGTTCAGGAGTAGACATGTCCACACCCGCCAACCGCAGCGATTCCATGGGATACCGTGAGCCACCCGACTGCAGGAACGCAAGATAGCGGTCGCGGTCCTCCGCGGTCCCGTGCATGACCTTGTTGGCCAACGCGATTGCGGCACTGATCCCGGTAGCATATTTGTAGACATAGAAGGCCCGATAGAAATGGGGAATCCTCAAGCCTTCCATATCGCTGGCCTTCGAAAATACCACGTTGGGACCGAAATAGGTCTTCAGCAACTTACGGTAGGTGGAACGCAAGGAATCGACAGTTATGGGTTCGCCTTGTTCGACCTGGCTGTGCACCAGCATCTCATACTCGGCGAACATGGTCTGCCGGAACAACGTCGCCACGACATCGTCTATCTGTTTGCCCAGGACATAGGCAGCCATCTCCTTGCTGTCGGCATGGCGCAACAAATGGTCGGCAAGCAGTTGCTCGTTGAATGTGGAGGCAACCTCGGCCTCGAAGATCGTATAGTCGTAGGAAGGGAAGGGGTTGTTCCTCGCGCTGAAGTAGGAGTGCATCGAATGCCCTCCCTCATGCGCCAAGGTGAACACATCCCGCAGGACATCCTCCTGATAGTTCATGAGGATATAGGGGAGGCCGCTATAGATTCCCGAAGAGAACGCACCCGACCGTTTGCCCTTGTTCTCGTACTTGTCCACCCACCGGGCGGAAGTCAGCCCTTCGCGCAATGTGGCCACATAGTCGGTGCCCAAAGGAGACAGCGCGGCGCAGATCACATCGACCGCCTCGCCGTAGGAGTGGGTCACCTCGATACCCTTGACCAGCGGAACGTACACATCGTAATGCGCAAGCTTCTCTAGCCCTAGCATACGTCGTCGGATATCGTAGTAGCGGTGCAGCTGGGGCAATGCCGAATGCACAGCCGCGACCAGGTTGTCATACACCGAACCATCCACATTGTCGGGAAACAGGAACATGGACCTCGAATCGGGATACGAGCGGACCTTGGCCCTGAACAGATCCTGCTTCACACTCGCATCGTACAGGTTGGCCAAGACATTCTTGTGTCCCTCGAATACACGATAGAATTTCCGATAGGTACGTTCACGGACCTTCCGATCCGGGTTCTGCAGCAGATATCCATACGTGCTCTGGGTCAAGGGAACCAGGCCCTCTGCAGTCCTGATGGATCCGAAATTGAAATCGACATTGGTCAGTGCCCCGAATGTCTCGTGCGCCTTGTTGGCAACCTCACCCTGCAGGGCCATGATCTTCTCTTCATCCGGTCCCAACACGTGGGGCTTGAAGCGCAGCATCTTCTCCACCATGATCCGGTAGTCGTTGAATTCAGGACGTTCCAACCAGGAGGCGATTGTACCGGTATCGACAGCAAGGATCTCGGGCTCGATGAAACTGGTCGCGGCGGAGAACCGTGTCATGATCCGGTTGGAGATACTTTGCCGACGTTGGTTGGCCGAATCGCCGCCATCGGCAGCGTGCAACAGGAATGCATATTGCATGACCCGTTCGGCAATCTGTCCGTTCGTTGACATCCAGGTGACCACTTCGAGCAACGACTCGGCACTATCGGCGACGTGTCCCTTGAAACGGGACGACTCTTCCAAGGCATCTTCGATACGGTTGCAATCCTGTTCCCAGGCCTTCTCATCACTATAGAGTGCGCTGAGATCCCACGTATCCTGTATGGCGACGTGTTTCCTCTCCGGTATGGTTTTCTTCGGTGTATCAGCAGACATGAAAAACCTCCTTCTGCTCGATGGTGTCCAGGATCGCAAGCATACTCCGTGCCGCAAGACCCCTATGGCTTATGGCATTCTTTTCCGTATCGGTAAGCTCTGCCATGGTCCTATCCGTTTCTCCAATCAGAAATACCGGGTCGTACCCGAATCCTCCATCGCCGAACGGCTTGTCGGCGATATAACCTTCGACCGTTTCCTGCACGACGTAGCGGCGATAGGGCGATACCACCAGCGCCATGGCACAGACAAACCGTGCGGTACGCATTTCTCGGGGAACCTGTTTCAGGTTGTCCAAGAGATACCGGTTCTTTTCGGACGAGTCCAAGGTCCTTCCAAAAACATCCGTGCCGTATCGTGCGCTGAATATACCTGGGGCACCGTCCAATGCATCCACAACCAGACCGGAATCATCGGCTATCGAAGGCTTGCCGGTGAGGTTGAACAGATGGTCCGCTTTTCCGAGCGCATTTCCGATGAATGTCGGTTCGGTCTCGTCGAATGAGAATTCCAGGCCGAAATCCTTGGGCATGGAAATTTCATGGGGAATCAGCAACGATGCCATTTCAATGCGCTTATGGGTATTCTGGGATGCGAATAGGAGTATCATAGTAGGAACATAGCTGATTTACCCGGAACCGTCCATAATCCCATCGAGGAAATTGCGTATTGTGGACAACCCCGAATCGACAGTGCCTTTGGGAATCCCGCTCAATAGGGCAAGCTGGCGGTGGGTAATGGAATTCGGTCGGTCCTGTACTTCCTTGCATCGTTGCTTGAAATAGTATTCCTCATATGCAAGACTCCTGCGCACCGGTTCAAGGAAGAGTGGATCGGCATTGAACGATTCCATCATCTCCAGTTCCCGCTGGTAGAACATCTTTCGACAGAAATGCATATTCCGAATACCGGCAAGATGACGGGTCCTCTCGCGTTTGTCTATGGAACATTCATGGGTTCTCGATATGAGACTGGCCAATTCCTGTTCACCCATCCCGAGATATTCGGCCAAGAAGGCAATGTGCTGGGCACCGAGGGCATCGCAACTGAGTAGAATCAAAAGGATGAACCGGCGACGGAAAATCTTGCTATGCCTGATCTTTTTACGTACCAGTTCGCTGGCTTTCGTTTCGGTCGACCAATTCAAATCGGGGTTTCTTTCAACTCTTGTCGCTTCCATTACCTCATAGGGAAAGGGAAAATCGGAAGCGAGACAATCCTCGATATCGTTGATGGGGGTGAACTCATACCAGATTTTGCGCTCGTTGCGTTTCTTTCGCTTGAGGAAACATTTGGTCTGCAGGTATGCGATCTTCCGTAGATAGAGATCGAACGAGATCCTTTCGTATCGGAATGTCCGGATCATGGTGGGGATGCGCGGAGCGACATAGATAAGCAGCTCGGATGCATCCTCTTCCTTCAACATTCGGATTTTTACCGGATAGGTATAAAAGAAAATATGACACGTGTTGACAAGTGATCGAAAAAGCTTATCCCTCCCATCTTGGTCCCGTTTGTCCTTGGACTTGAGCAACTGCTGATATAACAAAACTTTGCGAGTCAAATCCGTGCTCATGGCCGTACCTCCTTCCTCTAGTAGGACAACCTGCACGCACTAAGTATGCCAAGCGACAATTCCATTACATGGCAATGTTTTTTCAGGAAAGGATTTGAATATTAGTCGAGGATGCTTCTCAATGTTTCGATCAGGTTTGACTTCAGGTCGGCAAGCGTGCCCTTGACTGTAGCACCCGCGGCTTTGCGGTGTCCGCCACCACCCAGGCTGGCACTGATGGCACCTACATCCAAGGATGATGCATGGGAAGCCCTGAAACCGATTTCCCACAGGTCCTCGCCGGTTATCTTGAAATAGAGCACGGCTTCGACATCATCGACACTAAGCAAATGGGCATACAACGCATCGGAAGGGCGATCCTTCGATGAGAATTCATCCAAATCGGATGGCTCTTCAATCACGCACATGATCCTGCCTTCAAGCAAAGGTTCTGCCCGTTGCAGCAGTCTTCCCAAGAATCGTTGGGAAGCGAAGGTGTTTCCACCCTCCATGCGACTATAGATGTCGTTGGGTGAAACGCCCAATTCGACCAATTCCCCCATGAGTTGGAAAGTTTCCCCCCGATAGGGGCCGATGAATTTCAAGAATCCCGTGTCGGTGGCGAGTCCAAAGAAGATGTGGTCTGCGATTTCGTACGTCATCTCGACATCGAGGGCCTTGTACAATTGCATGACGCACAGCGAGGTGGAGAATGATTTGGGAACGATATACGTCAGGTCCCCGAACTTGGACCCGGAGGCATGGTGATCGATCGTGAGTAGGGTCAGACCTTTGATCTCGTCACCAAGATACCCTATCCGATCCAATGTGGAGCAATCGACCATGACCACGAGCGGATTCCGGTCGTACAACTGCTTGTCCACATGGGGTGCGAACAAAGGTTCGTATTTCTTGATCTCCTTGCGGGAGAAGGGCCCTGCATTGACCAGGTGCACTTCCACGCCCAACCGCTGCAACAATTTCTGCGTGGCAATCTGGGAGTGGATGCAATCACCGTCGGGGCCGACATGGCCGACCACAACGGCTAGGGAACAGCTACGGATCTCGTCGATGATCTTTGGCGATACATCGGGGTAGGTAAACATTGCCGATTCTCCGTTACGCCGTTTCTGCCGAATCGATTTCCAGCTCGGGGAGTTTTGCCTTTTCAACCGTATCCCGATTTACTGTGACACGCCTGATCCCCTTGCGGGATGGAATATCATACATGACCTCGATCATGATGTTCTCGACAATCGATCGGAGGCCTCGGGCACCGGTCTTCTGTGCAATGGATTTCTCCGCAATCGCTTCGATCGCATCGGGTTTGAAGACCAGGTCGACGTCATCCAACTTGAACGAGGCGGTATATTGTCTGATTATGGAATTCTTCGGTTCGGTGATGATCCTCATCAGGTCTTCCTTGTCCAGGTTGTCTAGGGCGACATGGATCGGAAGACGGCCGATGAACTCGGGAATCAAACCGAATTTGATCAGGTCGTCGGGATGCAGTTGCTTGAACAACTTGGCCGTGTCCTTCTCTTGTCCGCCGATTATCGTGGCACCGAAACCCATCTGGTGTGCGGAAACACGCTTTTCGATCACCTTGTCCAGACCGACAAATGCTCCGCCGCATATGAACAGAATGTTGCGTGTGTTGATCTTGAGCATCTCCTGGTTCGGATGCTTGCGTCCTCCCTGGGGTGGAACGCTGGCATCTGTTCCCTCGATGATCTTCAACAGTGCCTGTTGGACACCTTCTCCGGAAACGTCACGTGTAATGGAGACGTTCTCGCCCTTCTTGGCAATCTTGTCGATCTCATCGACAAAGACAATACCATGTTCGGCAGCCGAAATATCGTCATTCGCATTCTGGATCAATTTGAGCAGGATGTTCTCGACATCCTCACCGACATACCCGGCTTCTGTAAGGGTAGTGGCATCGGCGATCGCAAATGGAACCTGGAGTTTTTTCGCCAGGGTTTTCGCAAGCAATGTCTTTCCCGTGCCGGTCGGACCGATCATGAGGATGTTGGACTTGTCCATCTCAAGACCTTCGGCCTTGAACTTCTCCTGGAACTTCACCCGTTTGTAGTGGTTGTACACGGCAACAGACAACACTTTCTTCGCATCGTCCTGACCGATCACATATTCATCGAGATAATCATGTATTTCTTTCGGGGTTGGGATTACCCCCAACAGTTCGTCTGGTACCGCACTGGGACTGGGGTCTGCCTTGAGAATGTCATTGCAGGTGTGGATACAATCCTCACATATCGCTACCCCAGGGCCATCTATCAGTCGTTTCACTTCTTTGGAACTTCGCCCGCAGAAAGAACAGACTTTGCTATTGCGTGCCATGTTAACTCCTCTTCATGATATGGTCGGCCAGCCCGTATGAGACAGCCTCGTCGGCAGTGAAGAAGAAGTCCCTCTCCAAATCCGCGGCTATCGTCTCATAGCTTTTCCCCGTGTGTCTTGAGAAGTACTCGATACTCATCTTCTTGATTCTGAGCAATTCACGGGCATGTATCGCGATATCGGAGACTTGTCCGTTCACGCCGCCCCAAGGCTGGTGGATCATGACCCGGGCGGACGGCAGGATATACCGCTTTCCGGCAGTACCCGCGGCGAGCAGCAAGGCTCCCATGGAGGCCGCCTGACCGAGACATATGGTTTGGACATCGCTCTTGATATATTGGATGGTATCGTAGATTGCCAGGCCGGCGGTCACACTGCCACCCGGGCTGTTGATGTACAAGCTGATATCCTTGGTCGGATCCTCGGATTCCAAGAACAACAACTGTGCAACCACCACATTGGCGATGGTTGCGTTGATCTCTTCTCCGAGAATGATAATGCGGTCCCGCAAGAGCCGTGAGAAAATATCGAATGAACGTTCACCCACGCCCGAGTGTTCTATGACAACCGGAACGAGAGATGATTTTGGTTCAGTCCTTTGATCAAGCATGTGTCCCCCATCGAATCCTTTTGGAATCAGTGTTGATGACCGGCCATGAAATCTTCGTACGATACAGCCGTTCCTTCCGTGATGGTATTGTTCCCGAGCAAGTACTCGCCGGCCTTCTTGGTCTTCATATCGTCTTCGATCATGGTGCGGTAGTATTCCTTGGTCTCTTCATCGGTAATGTCCTTGAGCTGTGCTTCGACTTCGGCATCCAACTCTGCGGCATCCACGGTGAAGTTCTCCTTCTCCTTGATCTTTTCCATGACCAGCTGGATCCGGATGTTCTTGCCTGCGGATTCCCTCCACGATGCGGTGAAATCCTCTTTGGTCTGTCCCTGGAATTCCAGGAACTTCAAGATTTGTGCTTCGGGCATACCGGATTGCGACACAAACCGCCTCCACGAGGAATCGACTTCAATATCGATCATCGATTGGGGAACTGCGATCGTCACATCTTCGAGCATCTTGTCAAGCAGGACGCTCAACCTAGTCTCCTTGAGGTGGCTTTCGAGGCTGGCCGCGAGTTTCGCCTTGGTGGATGAGACGAGGTCGGCGACAGTCTTGTACTCTTCGCTGACATCCTGGGCAAACTCGTCGTCAAGTTCGGGAACTTCACGAACCTTGATCTGCTTGACTTCCAACTTCAGCGAAACGGTCTTGCCGGCGTATTCGGAGTATTCGTAATCTTCCGGGAAAGACTTTTCCACGGTCTTCGAGTCGCCCTTGGCCATGCCGACAACTTCGTCGTCGAGCTTGTAGAAGTTCGTGCCGCTTCCAACGGTGAACACAAAATCCTTGCGTTCGGTACCGGCGACATCATTCCCGTCGGAGTCGAGCTCGACGTAATCCAACGTGACAATGTCTCCATTCTCGACGCTCTTGTCCTTCTCGACCACAAGAGCGTTCTGGTCGCGGAGCTTGTCGATTTCCTTGGTTACGGTTTCATCGGAAATCTCGACTTTGGGCACTTCAACAGAAAGTCCGGTATAGGCGGGAAGGTCGAACAACGGCATGATATCGTAGGTGACGGCAAACTGCAGGTCCTTCTCGATATCGGTCGAGATGTTTTCCTCGTCGACCAGACTGGGAGAACTGTAGGGCAACGGCTTGTACTTGTCCTCGACCTGCTTCAAGGCTTCCTGGACAGCCTCGTCAATAAGGGTATAGACACTTTCTTCCCGTATGCCTGTTCCAAACTTCTGCTCCAAAACCGATGCGGGAGCCTTTCCCTTGCGGAATCCAGGCAACTGGAGTGTACTTACGTATTTCTGCAACACCTTGGTGTACGATTTGGCAATAGCCTCTTGCTTGACCGTAATGGCCAGCTCTACTACTGAGTTCTCAAGTTCTTTGACTTTCTGTTCAGCGATCATCCTATTTCCTCTTTCTCTTGGTTTATCTATAGTAAGCATGCCAAAGCTCCTCGGCAAGGGCCATGCGGTTTAACCGAAACAATCATAACAAATACCGAATAAAAAAGCGACCCGGGTTTCCGGGTCGCTCAAGAGAGCGAGAGACGGGACTTGAACCCGCGACATCCACCTTGGCAAGGTGGAGCTCTACCACTGAGCTACTCTCGCAAACATTCGTTGCATCTTACTGACTTACGCCCCCAAGGTCAAGTGCGAGAGGAGGGATTTGAACCCTCACACCTACGGTACTAGATCCTAAGTCTAGCGTGTCTGCCAATTCCACCACTCTCGCAGTGGTCTCCATCCGTTTGACCGGATGATAATGCATGTTATGAGCCGCAAAGGGATCGAACCTTTGACCCGCAGATTAAGAGTCTGCTGCTCTACCAGCTGAGCTAGCGGCCCAAATACTTGTAAAAAAACCAATTTGCGTCCGGCAGGATTCGAACCTGCGACCTACGGATTCGAAGTCCGGAACTCTATCCAGCTGAGCTACGAACGCATCACTACCACGTATGCACAGCAATGCTATACAAGGGTGGATGACGGGGCTCGAACCCGCAACAACCAGATCCACAATCTGGTGCTCTACCATTGAACTACATCCACCAAGATGTCTTTGCAGTCCGGTTCCACCAGCGCAAATCAACGTACGATAATCTGTCCGATTCATGCTTTTTTGTCAATAGCAATACGAAGAAGTTACTGAAAAAAAAAGCAAAACCGCAGGAAACTTCCAGGCCACTAATCGACTGCAGGTGTACAGGAAATCACCATCACCACCTGTCTCCATGCCACAAACCGGTTTGCGCATGTAGCGGCCAAATGGGATCCTATCCCATCCCGGTCGACAACGATTCCGAGTTGTCGCCATGCCGGAACATAGCTTTTATCGAGCCATCGGTCAAGCCCCTCTGTGGTAACAAATCGGTTCTCCATTCCCGTCAGCTTGTGCGACTGCACCGAAAATCCCGAGGAACGGAACATCCCCATCAGGTCGGATTCGTTCCAGGAGGACATGGGATTTCCCCCAGGGCCATATATATGCGACTCGGCTGTTTCCAGAAGGACCCGGATCACGGGATCAACGGCGAATTCCGACAGTCGGGAACCCGCGGAGGGGATTGTCTCGGCCGTTGCGAGTACCCCTTGTGCACCGAGCCTACCTCGGATGGATTGCACAAGTGGTGTGCTTTCCGAGAGTCTGGTAGCGATATTGCGACCGAGGACCAACTCGAACGTCAAGCCGGTTTCCAGGGAATCCAGCAGCTCGGTCGCCTGACCCAAGAGGATCTTGGGCTGCTCGAGCTCGTCGAGCGTCTTGGCGTAATGGAGCATGTGCTGGTAGTGTTCCTCTTCCGGAGTCATCGCCACCACAAGACCTTCAGGGGCCCGCCTGAACGCCTCCCAGACGAACATGCCATGACCCGCATTCAACACCAGTATCCTATGGTGCCGCTGTATCTGCAACTCTCCGAACAGGGCGATCCTGATGCGTTCCAGGAACGTCCCCCGCTCTCCGGTGGTCCGTTGGGCCCACCGTTCCCGTTGGGTGTCGTTGGGAGAATAGGTGAGATTGCCCACATAGGCGTCCGGAACCACAGCTTCCAGCTGGGATTCCCGCTTGCGCAGGACCTCCTCGCGGACCTTCTCCTCGTAACCCATATGGGAAGGGTGGTAGAACACCTTGCCCTGAAGCTCTCCCGGCAAGTATTGCTGCGGCACCCAATGGTTGTGGTATGCATGCGGATACAGGTACCCCTCGCCATGGCCGAACCCCTTCTTGTCGCGGCTACCGTCCTTCAAATGGTTCGGAACCTCGGCATTCTGTTCATCCTCGACCGATTTCAGGGCATCGAAGAAACCCAACGCGGTATTCGATTTTGGAGCAGTGGAGAGATACAAGGCGGCGTGTGTCAGGTGGTATCTCCCCTCGGGAAGTCCGATGCGCTCGAATGCCGCGGCATCGGCCTCCACCACCATGATCGCATAGGGGTCGGCCATACCGACATCCTCGCACGCACTGATCATCATCCTGCGGAAGATGAATTTGGGATCCTCGCCCGCGGCAACCATCCTCGCCATCCAATACAGTGCGGCATCGGGATCGCTTCCCCGTATCGATTTGATGAAGGCGCTGATGATATCGAAATGGTAATCGCCCTCCTTGTCGTACAGGACCACTTTCCGTTGGATGCTCTCTTCGGCGGCTTCCTTGGATATTATGATGATCGAACCTTCATCCGGAGGGAATTTCTCGCCGCTGGTCTCCACCGCCAGTTCCAATGCGTTGAGGAGCGATCTGGCATCACCATTTGCGATATCGACCAGATGGTCCAATGCACCCTTCTCGAATTCGACGTGCCATTTCCCATAGCCCCGTTCGGAATCGGCCAAGGCCTGCATCGCTATCGCCATCAGTTCCTTCGATCCCAACGGAACCAGTTGGAATATGCGTGAACGGGAGACAAGCGCCGAGTTGACCTCGAAATAGGGATTCTCGGTGGTCGCTCCAACCAGGATGAACGTTCCGTTCTCGACCCAGGGGAGCAACGCATCCTGCTGGCTCTTGTTCCAGCGGTGCACCTCGTCCACAAAAAGGATGGTCCGCTTCCCGTAATGGGTGAGCCGGCTCTTGGCCTCATCTATTTCGTAACGCAATTCCTTTACCCCTGAAAGGACGGCATTCAGGGTGCTGAAATGGCTGCGGGTGGTGTTTGCGATCACGCGGGCGAGGGTGGTCTTGCCTGTTCCCGGAGGTCCGTACAATATGATGGAGGAAAGCTGGTCCGCTTGGATCGCCCGGCGAAGCAGCCGGCCCTTTCCGACAATATGGTCCTGTCCCACATATTCGTCGAGCGTCCTGGGACGCATACGATAGGCCAAGGGCTGGTGTGCATTGCCTGTGTTCTGTTCAAAGAGGTTCATGGCGCGATTATACTCCACGTATGTCGACGATACAACCGAGATTCAGGACCGGATCGGGTCGGTGCCGACCCGTCAACGTCCGGCATAGATGGTGATCAACGGGTTGTCGTATGCGGGGGCCATGGTCCTCACCAACGCTTCCTGGGAGGTCATGACCGATAGCAGTGCCCTGAGCATCGACACCAGCACCGTGCGAATTGGATCCGCGTCCAACAATACCCATTCGAGGTCGGGATCCCCGGCATGCAGGAGGTTCTGCGACTTGGCATAGGTGTTGTAGGTCCTGACCATGGTATCCCATGCCAGCACTGCCTGCGAACCTTGCTCCCCGGTAAGCCTGGATTCGATCCACTTCTCCAAATCCCCCGATACTGTGGTGGCAAAATACCGTGTGACCGCATCGTTTTGTCCTTCGATGAGCCGGAACGGGTCGGCGATCTCCAAATCGGGAAAGACTTCGTCCTGCAAGTACTGGGGAATATCCCTGGCGATGGACGCGACAGCGCTGTTCATACCAGTCAGGTAATTGTCCATAAGCCGACGGATTCCCGGTATCGTTTCCATGGAGGGAAGTATTTCGGCTGCCTGGGGAGGTACAAGTTCGGCGAAGGAGCCGTTCCACGTACCGTTCTGCTGGAAATTGTCGGCTGCGGCTTTCGTCGTAACTTCCATCATCTCCACAACGGCCAGCCGTGCGAAAACTATCTCTTCAGGGGTCCTGACGACAATTTCCTGGGTCCGGCAACCCGAGATCATGAGGATCGCCAGACCGGCAATGATCAGGTACCTGAGCTTTCGGGCAGTCGGACTTGGAATCGGTGATTTCATGACTGGAAATATACCACGTGCATCAGCTTGTGGAAACACATTGCGCGTGATAAAGTAATCCGCCATGTCCCCGAAACACCTTGAAGACCTTACAACAGGTTCTGTGAATGCCCAAATTCTCAGGCTCTCCTTCCCCACGATGATCGGGATGCTTCTGCAGGCGGTCTACGATCTGGTGGATATGTTGTGGATCGGGTTCATCAACCCCTCGGCAATTGCCGCGGCCACCTTGTTCAACACCTTTTTCTGGATGGTCGAGGTGCTCAACGAGATTGTCGGAACCAGTAGCGTTTCCTTGATCTCCCAGAGTTATGGGGCCAATGACACGAAACGGACGCAGAAGATCGTCGAGCAGGTTCTCGGTTTCAAATTCGTGCTGGCCGTAATCGGTGCCTTGGTACTCGGTGCCAGCCTGAAGACACTCTTCCAGATATTCACTTCCGACCAGTCGGTCATAGCGTATGGCATGGAATACGGATTGATCCGGGTATTTTTCCTCCCATTCTTCTTCTCCTCCTACAGTGTTAACACCATTTTCCGCTGTACGGGTGATGGAAAGACGCCGATGAAACTTATGGTGGGAGCCTCGTTGCTCAACATGGTGGCCGACCCGCTGCTCATGTTCGAAACGATTCCCGGGACTTCCTTGCGGGGGTTGGGGTGGGGGATGCGTGGAGCGGCGATCGCTACGGTCGGTTCCATAACCCTTGCCTTTACTGTCGGCATGGTCCTGCTGGTTGCCGGGAAGGCAGCCGTACGGGTGAACCTAAGGAACCTGTTCCGTCTGGACAAGGAAATCGCAAGGAAACTCTTTTCCATCGGATTGCCCTCCGGTCTGAACCTGTTGTTGAGAAACCTGTCGATCGCCATGTTCCTTCGGATGGTGGCGTTGTATGGAACCCAGTCGATTGCCATTGCCGGTATCGTCTTCCGTGTCTACTCGTTCGGGATGATGCCCGGGTGGGGGCTCATGATGGGTAGTGGGATCATAATCGGACAGAACCTTGGTGCGGGGAAGCCCGATCGCGCCCTACGCGCGGTACGGCTGTCAACGGTGGACTGCATACTGTTTGTCGGACTGCTCGCCCTTCCGGTCATATTGTTTCCTGGCCAAATCCTCTCGATATTCATGGGTGGCCAGACAGTCGGACCGGAAGGGGTGCTGATCATGCGGATAATCGGACCGGCACTGCTGATAGGGGCGGCGATGAGTGGCATGGGAGCTGCATTCACCGGTTCGGGAAGGAACCAACCCCTCTTGATAGCCAGCATCGTCGGGCAGTGGGGTGTCATGATACCGTTCGCGTTGATCGCGACACTGGTCATGAAGGGGCCCATTCTCTGGTTGTGGCTTGCGATCCTTTTCGGCGATGTCGGCGAATTGGTTACCAGGTATGTCTTGTACAGGAAATCCAATTGGTTGAATCATCGCGTTTGAGTTGACGTTCTGACCGAAACATGTGAAATTAGTGAAAGTACGGATTGCCAAACGAAGCGAGGGGAAAGGGACCATGCAATGGTCACTCTCCCGAGCGAGTGCAGGCAACGTAAGGATCCATACCTCGCCCCTTGGGGCGAAAAAGGAGGCGGAGCCTCCTGGGTCCAGGGCTTGCCCTGGGGGTATTGATACCTTTCATATGGAGGTGTTCTCATGACCGAACAACGCGCCCAGATGCTCTCACAGGTGAAAAGCCGTGAACGGAGCATTTTGAAGAATGTATACCTTTGGATGACTGCCGGTCTCGCCCTGACGGGTGTGGTTTCGTATCTCGTGGCGACAAACGAGTCGCTCATGAGGATGTTCCTTGGTAGTACTGTCAGTTTCCTGTTCATTGTGATCGCGCAATTCGCGGTGGTGTTCTTTCTCATGGCCCGATTGGACAAGATGACCTCGACAACCGCGATAGCATCGTTCGGGGCCTATTCGATTCTGACTGGAATAACCCTTTCGGTCATTTTCTACGCATACAGCGGACTGGTGATCTCGCGGGCTTTCTTCACCACCGCAGCCGCATTCGGGGGCATGAGCTTCTACGGCATGACGACGAAGCGGGACCTGGATGGTATCGGGCATTATCTTGTCATGGGGTTGTGGGGAATCATCATAGCCTCGCTGATCAACATGTTCCTCGGGAGCGCCAACGTTTACTATATCATTTCCATAATCGGCGTGCTGGTATTCCTGGGCTTGACCGCTTGGGATACGCAGAAGATCCGACGCATGAACGACGCGTATGCCGGTAACATGGATGAGGAGACCTACATCAAGCTGTCGATTATCGGTGCGTTGATGCTGTATCTCGATTTCATAAACATATTTCTCTTTATGCTCAGGATCTTTGGACGAAACAACCGCTAACGGAGGACTCGCATGGCAGACGCCCTTGAAGTATTGATGACACGACGTTCGGTCAGGAATTTTCTTGCCGACCAGGTGGGTGACGAGGAGATCCGAAAAATCGTCGATGCCGGTTTGCATGCCGCGACTGCAATGAACCGCCAGAGCTGGTATCTTACTGTTGTCCAGGACAAGGAGTTGCTCGATGCCTTTTCAGGTGCGGTCGGAGCTGTCCTGGTGGATTCCGGCGTCCCCTCCTTGATCGAGCGGGCACGAAGCAGTGGTTTCAGCAGTTTCCACCATGCACCGACGGTAATCTTCGTTGCCGGTGACGGCAGCCACTATTCGTCGGCGGATTGTGCGAACGCCAGCCAGAACATGTGTCTTGCGGCAACAGCACTCGGTTTGGGCTCCTGTTATATCGGATCGTTCGTCCAGGCCTTCGAGCATCCCTCCGGAAAGAAACTGTTGGAGAGGTTTTCCCTTCCCGCAGGATACAAGCCGATATTCGCCATTGCCCTCGGGTATCCGGCACAGGCTGATACAGCGGCCAAGACCAGGGATTGGAAGGTCTCCTACATTCGATAATCCACTAAGACCGCCATTGTAACCATATATGCGCCCATCGGAAAGATGGGCGTTTTGTTTTATGGATGAGGCCTCAGAATCCCAGATACGAGACGGCCCCTGCCGCCAATGCCGAGCGCAATCCGGAGAATCCATCGGAAGCCGATTCGATGAAGCAACGCCTTCTTCCAATGTGCTCGATGTAGTGGGCGTCGGATCCTTGTGTGACCGTATAGCCAAGGGTCTCCACCGTGGGCGGCATGGCGATGGATTCGACAGCCGAGTAGGGAAGGTCGGGGAGAAAACCGAGGTTGGCCGTGACACTGTTGGCCGGCCGGTCGATATGGGCGGGAATCGCCAGTCCGCCATACTCCAGTGTCTGTTCGATCAAAGCGTCGAAGGTGATATCCGCCGGCCCGTAGAGGAACAGGTCGGCTTCTTCGATTATGGTGCCCCGCACATCGCAGACAAACTGGTTGCCGAACAACCGTGCCGAATTGTGGACACGGGGAAGGATGGATTCGATCCATTGCCCGAATTCAAGCGCATCCCGTACTGTCTCGAACAAGGTCAGCACATGGATTTCCTCGAGCGTGGTGACCTCCAATCCGAAAATACCCGTTATGCCGACAATCTCGCAGGCCTCGGCGAACGCCGGAAGGTTCCTGCCGCTGTTGTGGTCGGTCAACGCAAGCATATCGATCCCCTTGTCCGCCGCTTCCATGGCCAATACCGCGGGGAGCAAGGAATCGCTCCCGCAGGGAGAGAGGCAGGAGTGGTTGTGCAGATCGATGCAGTATCGCATGTATCAGGAAATTCCCAGGGCGGCGGCGATGCGATGGGAGGTGGTGAATTGGTTTTCCGCCGTTCCCAAAAGGGCGACAGTCTCCTGTTCGGCCGCAACCACCATGTCGGGCGACGGCATCCTGCCATTGCACAGGACAATCGCCTTGATGCCAATCAACGATGCGACAGCAATGGTATTCCTATGGGCCTGAATGGTGATCAGCACACTATCCTCTGCCGCATTGCCCATGACGTCGGAAAGAAGATCCGAGGTGTATCCGTCCGTAACTTGGGCCACGGGATCGGGTAGGGCGAATACCGTGTATTCCAGCTTGGTCGACAGTTCCTTAACGTTCATCATTCGTTTCATTCTCCTTGGTTGGATCTTTGGTGGTTTTTGGTTTCATCTCATTGTCGCTGAACCGTATGGTGGAAACGACAGTCGTTCCCGAAGGACTGGAGGTGATGGAGAAGTCGTCGGAGACCGACCGGACATTGGGCAAGCCCATACCGGCTCCGAAGCCGAGGGAGCGTATCCATTCGTTTGCCGTGGAAAAGCCCTCTTCCATGGCCTTGTCGATATCGGGAATCCCCGGCCCGCTGTCCTCGCTGGTGATCACCACCTCGTGTGGTCCATATTCGGCCGTGATCCTCCCCCCATTGGAATGCACGACTATGTTCATTTCCAGTTCGTAGGAGGCTATGGCCGCCCGGCGGATGGTCCTGGGGAACACATTGCTCTGCTTCAATTTCTTCTTCACTTCTGTCGAGGCGAACCCAGCGTTTTCGAAATCGTGTTTGAGGATGGCGAACGATTGGATATCGCGTGAAAGGCCGTCGGTGACCTTGGTCGACTGGTTCATGCGCTCCAGATTCTCGACTTCGTGGTTTATTTCCCACAAGAGACGGGTGGAGATGTCGCGGGTCGTGACCATTCCCACCAGCGCCTTGTCCTTGCTGAGCACGGGGAAGCGATGGTACCGGTACCGGTCGAAATAGCTGATGGCGAACGATACGGGCATGTCGTCTTCCAATACGATCAGGTTTTTCGTCATGTGCAGCTCGACCGGTTCGTTGATATACCCGAAGTCGAGCGCCTGGATGATATCGTCCATGCTCACGATACCCAGCAACCGTCTGTCGGATACGACGGGAACACCGGTAATCGATTTCTCGCGCATGAGATGCTGGACAGCCCGCATGGTGGTTCCCAGGGGGACACTCACCAATGAGCGGGTCATGACATCCTTCACTTTCAACCGGTAGATGAGCTCCAGGATGACAGTCGGCGAGTTATACGTATTGATAGGTATCGTCTGCATGGCCCTAGTATACTACAGGTCCATGGTGCAAGAGAAGCGATTCTGGTATGCTGGGGAGCATGCATTCCTTCTCCTATGACCTGGTGGTCGAACATTCGCGCTTCCTCGTGGTGGCAAAACCTGGCGGCATCCCGACAGTTCCCCTGGCTCACGGACAAGAAGGACCCTCCCTGTTGGCTATGGTCGGCGCTGATTTTGCCGAAGTCTTGCATCCCATGGGGCGGCACGGGCATGAAGGTGGGGTCCTGCATCGCCTGGATACCGACACCTGTGGCTTGGTATTGGTCGCACGGGATCCAGAGGCCTATGCATCACTCCAACAAGCCCAACTCTCCGGCAATTTCAGCAAGACGTATATGGCGGCGGTGTCGAGTGCGCGACCTTCGGATGGGTTCCCACCGTTTCCAATTTACGATCACGGTGCTTCACAGTCGTGCCTTTCAAGCAAATTCAGAGCGTATGGAAGTGGAAGGAAGTCAGTCCGGCCAGTCACCGTGGATTCTTCACCCCTTGTACAGGCAAAAGCCGGGGATCGGACCTACACCACGCGAGTCCTGGAATCTGGTGCCAATGCCAGTGGCCACCAGCTGGTTTCCTGTTCGCTGGACAATGGGTTCAGGCATCAAGTGCGGTGCCATTTGGCTTGGATGGGAACCCCAATAGTAGGGGATGCCGTGTACGGGGGATTTTATGCCGATTCCTTGCATTTGGCGGCACTGGAGATCCGGTTTCCGAGTCCCGAGGGAGGAGATATCCTGACCGTACGATGGGCAAACCCACCAGATTGGGCAACCCCTTTCGAAACACGATAAGTTGCGCTATAGTGGTTGGCGGGGCCTTGTGATCTGACGAATTCAAAACTTTTCACCAGCAGCCCGCAATGACACATGAAACTGAGGAGAACTATACTATGACTGATCCTAGGGAACGGGAATTGGCCCGGTTGTTGGTGCGCTTTTCCGTAGATCTCCAACCTGGAGAGAATTGTCTGATCAACGCCGTGGATGTGCCGCTTCCCATGGTCGAGGAATTGGTGGCTGCCGTGTACGAGGTTGGTGGGAATCCCCAGGTGAACCTCACCTCCATTCGGATCGAACGGGCCATGGCTGCCGGTGCGACCGACGAGAGTCTGGCAGTGTGGGCGGACTGCGATGCGTATCGGATGAAGAAGATGGATGCGTTCATCGGCATCCGTGGAATCGTGAATCCGCGTGAGACGGCTACCTTGGGCGCCTCGTATGCCAATTACATGCAGAAATACAACACACCCGTACATCATGAGATACGGGTTCCCCATA
>PGXU01000144.1 GCA_002839335.1 Spirochaetae bacterium HGW-Spirochaetae-4 | reverse complement strand
CCTCGCGATGTGAAACTTGCAAGTCGCTATCGGGTTCGTCGACAACTACGCCCCTTGGGACTTTCACCCAAGAATGATGACATGCCCGTCATACAAAAACGGGAGAGTGTGGTGACACTCTCCCGGACATATGATTTTTTGGGGGGTGAGGGATTTGAACCCACGACAGCCTGCTTGTAAGGCAGGAGCTCTCCCACTGAGCTAACCCCCCGTTTACCTTGCGTAACGAGAGAGAACCTACCATGGACACAAACCTTTGTCAACATCCTCTTGTGTCGGCAGTTCCCTTTTTGTGCTATCATAGTGGCCATCAAACTGTCGTCGAATTCCAGGAGGAACGTATGGACATATCACTCCAACACCCGGCCGACCAACTGATCATGATCATGGACAGGATCTACCGGCGGGGCATGACCACAACCAGTGGCGGCAACCTTTCGATCCGGGATGATTCGGGTATCGTATGGATAACTCCGGCCGGAATAGACAAGGGCACCCTTACCCGTGGGGACATCATCCGTGTCAATCCGGACGGCACGACGGTCGGGGCACACAAGCCATCCTCGGAGTTGCCGTTCCATCTGGCCGTATACCGGGCACGGCCCGACCTGCATGCGGTGCTCCACGCGCATCCGAACGCCTTGGTGGCCTTCTCGATAGTCCGCAAGTTACCTTCGCTGGCGCTGTTCCCCTCTGTCGGACGCACCTGCAAAGGAGTACGTCTTGCACCGTACGATTTGCCGGGAAGCAAGAAGCTTGGGGATAAGATAGCCGCCGAATTCGCCGAAGGGACCGATATCGTACTGCTGGAAAACCATGGTGTCGTTATCGGAGGGGAAAGCCTCTTCAGGGCATTCATGACCTTCGAAACACTGGAATCCAGCGCGCGGTTGGAAACCATTGCCAGACGGATGGGTAAGGTCCGTGAACTCGAACCGGCTCAATTGGCGCTCGCAGAGACCCGGCATCACCTGGTCATGGCTGAAATCGAATTCAACATGCACACCACCGAAGAGCTTGCCGCCAGACGTGATATGGTCACACTTATCCAACGCTCCTATACACAAGGCCTGTTCAACGCCACCAACGGTACGTACTCGGTGAAGCTCTCCGATGGCTCCATGCTCATAACCCCGTACAACAAGGACCGGGCCTATGTGCAGGTCGAGGATATCGTCCGTGTGAAGGATGGTATGAAGGAACGGGGGAAGACGCCCTCGC
>PGXU01000022.1 GCA_002839335.1 Spirochaetae bacterium HGW-Spirochaetae-4 | reverse complement strand
ATCATTGATTCCCCCTAACCGAACAACACCGCCTCGACTATTTCCTGCCTTTAAGATTCTCGTTGAAATTTTTAATGAAAAGATACGGCATTTGAAGCACCATAAGAAAAGACCCTAGAGGTATACTCAAGTACGGGAACGACCACAGAATCCGAAGCGATGGAGTCTTTTTATTTGCCGCTTTCAGTACCGCTTCCGCACTATTCACCAATAGAAAGATTAGAAAGATTGTAAGAAACAGATACAGGACCGTCAGTAACCAGAATTTTAATTTTCCACTGATACTCTCAATGATAAACTCGACGTATGGGTTATCGTTGTGTCTCAGCAGATGACCGGCGGCGAGAAACACCATAAGGATAACGAGATAACGCGACAGTTCTTCAATCCAAGGGAAACTGAACTTGAATATGTATCGAGATACGACTTGCAGCACGGTCATTGCGAAAGAGAAGAATAACAGGAAGTTAGAGATACCTAGCGCTATGTTATTCAACTTTTCGCAAATTTTATTGTAATAGTTCATAACGGACCCCTAACGGAGGTGAGATCTCTCTCACCTCCTTACAAATGATCTACAGATTCATAAGATTCACTTCGGTATTATTCAATGCCTGCATCAATCTATCAAGCATATCTTTATCTGAAATGTTTTTTTCTACCCAGGGGAGTACAGCATTCTGTGTAACTTTTTGGAATTCTTCCAATTCAGCTTTCGAAGGAGCATATACTTGCATACCTTTCTGAGCGAGTTCGTTGACTCCCAATGTGTTGGAAAGCTCCGAGATACCACGACAGACAATAAGTGACTGATACACAGCTTCTTTAATTGCTACCTGTAATGCTTCAGGAAGATCATTAAACCATTCTTCGTTCACTGTCCACACATTGAGCAGAGTAATGTGACCATCGAGTGTCAGATATTTTTGTACTTCAGGTGCATTGAGGTACTGGATGTTGAGAATTGGGTTCTCTTGTCCATCGACAACACCAGTTTGTAATGCTGAATACAGCTCTAGCCATGATACTGGAGTGGGTGTTGCCCCCATGGCTTTCACCATTTCCATGTGTGCGGGAACTTCCATAGTACGGATTTTCAGCCCCTTCATGTCTTGTGGCGTGCGAATTTCTCGTACACTATTCGTGAAGTGTCGTCGACCTTCCATGAAGAATCCCAAGGGACGAATTCCCGTATAATCGGCCATTCCATCTGCTACTTCTTTGAAGAATGGGGCCGATGGATTGAGGGTCTCCCACGCTACGAGATCACTTCTGAATAGGTAGGGGATATCGAAGATATTAAAGACGTCATAGTAAGATCCGGCGATAAGTCCACTGGGAATACTTGCACAGGAGTGGATAATACCATGTTCAACCTGTTCCAACATTGACTTTGCATCACCAAGTTGTCCAGCTGGGTATAGTTCGACTTTCAGTTTTCCACCGGTAAGGTTCTCAACGGTAGACTTAAATACGGTCATTCCGGCAGAAACGGGGTGACTCTTCGGATCGGCAGTCTCAGCCCATGCAACTTTCATAGTGATTGGTTCACCGGTATAGGGTGCAACTGAGGTCACTGGTGGTTGACTTGGAGCCACTGGAGCTACACTAGCTGCAGGAGCTGGGGTTGCCGCTTGCACAGTGGTACCCTGATCATTTGATTTTGCACAGCCTACAAGTACGGTAAGCAGTAGTCCTACAACCAATAACATAATAATTGGAACCTTTTTCATGATTCTCCTCCTCTTTTTTACGCTCTTACAGAACGTTTAGCTCTTTTAATGCATTCCTCATTCTGGTTTTCTCTTCTTCTGAAGCAGAGAGGAATGGTTTTCTCGGATATGTGGTTACGATTCCCCGCAACTCCAGCATTGCGTAGACAGCGAGCTGGGTGGAACGAGCAAGATACATAACATCACGCATCTGATTAATCAGGAACTGTGTAGTACGACATGCGTCGAAATCTTTTCGCATTGCCTCTTCAAACATTTGTACGTTCATTTCGGGAAATGCGTTTCCTAGTCCGGGTATAAAAGCTCGGGTTCCGAGTGCTGCAGCAGACAGGAACATCGCCTCTGTTCCGAGTGCTATGTCGAAGCTGTCTCCGAGTACTCGGTGGTAGGCAGCGTGTTCAATAATATTGAAGGTGGCATCTTTTATTCCATGAACACCTACGTCGCGCAGTCCTTTCACCAGATTCAGATCCATGGTGTATCCCTGAAATCCGGGGTTGTTATACACATACACGGGAACTCCGTTCGCGGCTTTTACGAGATCTTCGTAGAATGAGAGAACACTGTCCCGCTGGTGGTGAAAATAGTAAGGTCCCACTGCGGCCACGGCTTGAACACCCTGGGCTGCTGCATGCTTTGTAAGCTCAACGGAAGTGCGGGTAGAGGTTGAACCGACATGGGCGATGACATCAACCTTACCTTTGTTCTCTGCGAGGGTAACTTCAGTGACCTTTTTGCGTTCTTCAACATCCATCATGGGTCCACATCCATATGACCCACATATGAATAATCCATGGACGTTTTCGCTCAGATAGTTAACTAACGTCTTCAATCCTTCTAAATCCAATTCACCGCTCTGGGTAAATGGAGTAATCATTGGCGGTACAACGCCGTTCATCCGGTACATACATTCCTCCTGGTAGTCTGATTATCGAGAATTACATAGGGAGCATCGGCAAGTACGAAACACTTGGGATTCACCCCATGGTGATACACAATAGATTGCAAAACCTCCTCATGCTGGGCTACTGAATATGCTTCAATTCCCATGTTGGCAAAGAGTGCAAGGTTTTTTAATTCAGTGACAACTATGATTCGGTACTGCTGTTCACATTCAAGGAAAATCTGAAGAGCAGGTCTGTCCCTGAAGCTGGGTTCAGATGAAAATACCTGGTCATGCAATGTGCTGCGTGGAGTCTGTGCAAGTGCTTTATACAGGTCAGCATCGCTGACTCCCTCTGCTGCTCTCCCGTAGACAACAATGGTTCCACCCTTTTTAATAATGGGTTCAGCCTGTCTATGAGGACAGCTAAGTGAGTTCAGCATCTGGTAAAAGTTCATATCCACCGGTGCTGGAGTGCCACATAGACAGACATCGGCCAGGTACCGTACAGGGAATTTCCCGAACGTGTCATACAGTGCAGCTCCACGTTTATGGGTGGCAACAACATCTGACCCTACGACAAGATCAACGAGATGTTCGTGGCGATCCATGACCACATTCATGAGCATGCAAGGGCCGAGCAGTGGCAGTACATGGTCTATATCACTGCGGATGGGGTTGCCGTCGAGCACTCCGACACGGGATTTGATGCTGCTCATGTAATGGTAACTATGATTGGCATGAATGGTTTCAACTGCACACACTCCCGGCAGAATCGCTTTACCTCCACCGGTGTACCCTGCCTGGTTATGCGGTTTGATCATACCAAGGAGAATTCTTAGATCGGCTTGCACAACTTGCTTGTTCACAAAGACGGGAGTCCCGTGGTCGGTGTGTCCCATATCCTGAAGCATTGCGAAGTTTTCTGCTTCGTGGTTAAGCACAGGATAATTCTGTATGATCTCAGAGCCTACCAACTGTGTCAGCTCTTCATGCGATAGTTTTTTATGAGCTCCAAGTGCTACTACGATAAAAATGGAGACTTTCTGGGTAGCTCGATCATGGATTTCCTGGATTATGAGGGGAAGTAGCCGTTTTGATGGAGTCGGGCGAGTGTTATCGTCAATAATTATGGCAATACTCGAGGCTTGAACAATGAGGGCTGCACTTGAGGGTTCGCACAGACCTTCACGAATCCGCTGAGAGAGGTCCACTGTTTCTTCTGTGCATAGATAACTCTCGTAGCGTTCTACCGCGAAGGTCTCTGGCAGTGGTATGTGAAGCGTTTCCTCCCCATAGCAGACGTCATACAAATTCATCGATAACTCCTGCTGCTTTGGCTATAGCCAGTGATCCACTGATGGTGAGATCTCTGATCTGCTTTTTATCGGTAAGACTATGAACGGAAATGCGATTCTCAAACTTTCGCTCCAGGAGTCTTCGGTAGATGTCACACACATATGCGTTTCCGAACAGGTAGTAGTCGGTTTCTGCGGTGAATCCGAGAAAATCCGATTCGTTCAGTATTTTGATATCTTCGGCAGCTATGCAGGCATTAATGAAATTCCTTCGGTCTTTTGCTGTGGATTCCATAAGGACATGCATGAATCGGGGCATGAGCAAGGCACGTAGCAGGCAGCTGTTATCGACGGCTTCCACTGCAATGTCGATTATGTCATCAAGGTCGAATAATGGTTCTGATTTCCCGTCGTCGACAGTACATTTACCTATGAAGGTGCCGTTGATCAGCGCTTCATAAAACTGCCCACTGATAGTGGTAAGACTTCCTGCGATATCACCCGCCTGGTTAATGTGGATCAGTTTTGTATGTGAGCCGATAATGAGTATGTTCACTGGCAAAGTGGGTTGATATTTATCAAGAATCCCTGCTACCTGGACCTCTTCACCGCGCATGAAATCCATGTTGCGTAGCTGATTAATACTGGTATGTACGTAGTCCAGCCGATTTTTTATGCCACGAATGAAGAATACCGGGATGTCGAATGGGAATATGGTGGTATCCTGCACGCGTACGATGGCTTGGGCTAGATCCTGTTTGTTCACGGGGGCAATGAGATGTGGAATCTCAAGCAGACCGAGTTCACTGGTGATCATGCCCGATGTAATAAAGCAATCAATATCATCCACGGGCCTGTGTACAGCGGCAGCTGCTTCCATTACAGCTTCATAGATGGCCTGTTGCAGTTGTTTATTGTGTCCGTCAATTGCGGTGTCTTTTACTCCAACTTTCTTCCAGCCTTCACTTATGACTGAGCCATGTTCGTACAGATATACTCTCGAGTTCGTCGTTCCACCATCAATAAACGCTATCATAATATCTCCTTGTAGGCTTATGTGTTACCGATTTACCGGATGTAAGGGGTTATTACCAGATAAGACGCGAACGGCTTCTTCCGCGACACTTTTCTGCAGTGCACTTATGGATTCTTCGCTGTACCAGGCTGAGTGCGGCGTGATCATGACCCGTTCATGTGTTACGAGGGGGTTGTCGAGCTGAATAGGTTCTTTCTCACTCACATCAAGAGCAACTCCGGCAAGTATATTGGTATCGAGAAGTCTTAGAAGTGCCTGTTCATCCACGATGCCACCGCGTGAGGTGTTTATGAGATAGGGATTCTTTTGTGCTTTAATGAGCATTGTGTAATCTATGATGTGATAGGTCTTCTTAGAGAGAGGAACGTGCAGTGAAATGATATCTGACTGGGCAATAAGCTCCTCTAAGGTTGTTGGCGTATACCCGAGTTGTTCGATTTCATTGGCTTGTACGTACGGGTCGGCTACGAGGATATTCAGGTTGAATCCTTCTACCATACGAGCAACCATTCGTGGAATGCGACCGAATCCCACCAGGCCTAATGTTTGACCACTGAGTCTGTGAATGGGTTTAGCTACTTTATAGGTCCACTTGCCCGCCCTACATGCCGACTGAAGCTCCGGCAGTTTTCGCACAAGCGAGAGTATGAGAGATACGGTGTGAAGAGCAACTTCTTCTGTTCCATAGTCGGGAACGTTACAGACGGGAATGCCTTTTTCGCTAGCAGCAATTACGTCTATATTATCAACACCTACTGCATATCGGATGATGACTTTACATGAATTCAGTTGCTCTATGACATGTCTGGTTATTGGAGCAAACTGACAGATGATTGCATCGGCATTGGAGGCACAATCGATTACGTCCTGTTCTGTTTTGCATGCGTGCACGGCAAGTTCTGCACCGAAGCCTTCTATTATCTTTCGTTCTTGATTGATGTGTTCGTATCCATGATCTGTAATGACAACTTTCACAACACTATCCTCCTTTATGGTTTTATCTAATAAAACATTGTTTTATTATTTATACAAATAGAAAGCGAATCATGGTCGATACCCTAGGTCCCACGAAATATCCAACGTGACCTTTTTTAATGTTTCGATAATGTATTCGCTTCCGTGATTATCCATTTTTTCCTTGAGACCGGTCAGGCTCATAGCCGCGACAACTCTGTTTTCGTAATCATAGATGGGGAACGTATAACATTTAATATACGGTTCATGCTCTCCATCGTTCACTCCATACCCCTGTGTACGAATGGCATCTAATGCGGTACGTAGATCGGAGAAGTTGGTGATGGTATTCTCACCGAATTTTTTGTATTCGTACCCATCCATGAGGTGTTTCACTTCATCCTCATCCTGGAATGCAAGGAGTACTTTCCCTACCCCAGTACAATGCACGGGAACAACACCGCCCACTTTCGATACCATAGAGACACTGTCACGATACTGTTTTGGTAGGAGCTTTTCCACGATAATTACATGAGTCTCCTCAAGAACGCCTATGTGTACAATGAGTCCAGTTTCTTCACAGACTTTTTCTATGTACGGTCGTGCGATGGTTCTGAGGTCCATGGTTTCCGCAACTACGGTACCGAGGCGGAAGAGCTCGATGCCCGGACGATATTTCTTTGTAAGTTCATCGTACTTGAGAAAGTGTTCCTGAGTGAGTGTGGCAATGACACGGAGGATGGAACTTTTATTCACCCCAGAGAGTCTGCTAATTTCCGACAATGTGAGTGCATCCCGCTCGGAATTGAAGAGTTTCAGCAACTTGAGGGATCTCTGGACTGATGCAATGGTATATCTGTTATCACTCATTCGTACACCTAGAAGTTTTATTTATTGAAACTACGTTGCACAGAGTAACACGATATATTCGAGATGTCAACTTATTTTCTTCCGGACAACGCGCTCGAACTAACTCGAATAAGAATTTTTCCGATGGTTCCTCAAATGATTTTTTTCTCTCGGGGAGAGACTCTATCTATGGACAGACGGTGGGTGCCGAGTATCCTGCGACAAAGAGGATCACGAACAATTCGGATGAAATCGTCAGGTCCGAGAACCATCACCCTCCGATCATCGACAAGGAGACCTTCGACCTTGTCCAGGAGATGAAGAAAATGAGATCCAACATCGAGCTCGATGTTGGAGCGTTTCGCCTTCAGTTTCTGCACGCGCTTGAAACGGCGTTCGTGGATGATCGCAGGATGATGGTTTCTTGATCGGTGGACCTCGAACGGGTCGCGAACCGTTCTTTTGGTTGAAGGAAATTCAGCTGACTCTGTCTCTCCATAGACGGAGGTGCCGGTATACTTCTCATTGGTGAGGATGTTCTCGATCGTCTTCACCGGCCATTTCTTCTTTCCGGTTGGTGTGGGAACCTTGAGGGATTCCAGCTCCCTCTTGATCCTCACGATACTCCAGCCATGCTCATACCAATCAAAAAATCTTCAGGACTATTCTGGCCTCAGCAATGTTTAGGATGAGGCCTTCCTCCTCGTCACGATCATAGCCATAGCACCTTCGTGAGAATGCCGGGGAGTCAGGATCCATGGTACTTCTTCGAAGACCCCACTTGATGTTCTCGCTCTTGTTCTCACTTTCCGCTTGGGCTATACCTGCATGAAGAGTAAGGAGCAGCTCCCTTGCCTGGCTGAGGAGGTGTATCCTCTCATTGAAGAAAAAGACATCCACTCAAATTCCCTATCCAATTGTAACTAGGTGGCGTCCTTGTCAGCTTGCACATCCCAATCTGGCTTGTCGGGCTCGGGGTTGTTAAAGCCCACACCCTTCCAGAAATACTTGATTCCAAACAGATCGAAGATCTTCCTCTGGGCCTTGGTCGGTACGGTCCAGATGTCCTTGTAGGTCCCGGTGAAATGGATTCTCGAGTAGGTGTTGACCTTGTTGAGGATGCTCTTGGTATCCCAGTAGCACCGGTCCTTCGGCTTGATGGCGCACACCTGGCGGCGCAGCTCGGTCAGCACGATCAATGTGATGAAGTTCACGAGTAGCCTGCCTTTCATCGTGGCCTCGCTATGGACGTTGAGCCGGTCGCAGTCAAGCAGGTTCTTCATGTCATCGAAGTGGAGCTCGATGTCGCCTCTCTTGTTGTAATGCTCCAGGGCCTTGGAGGCGTCCTTCTCGGAATTGGTGAGGATGACCCAGAACCCGCTGTATCCTTTGATGAAGGCGTCGACCGCATCCTCCCTCAGAAGAACCTTGCGGCCTCTCTTGGGGGTCTCTTTCACCTCGAAGTAAGTCTCGTACAGGCTCTTGTGCTTCTCCGGGGGCTCGTCACGGACAAGCTCCTCCTCACACGCGCGAAGCTTGAGCATCAGAGCGGCGACATCCTGTTCCTTCTTGACGGGGTCGAAGTAGACATGGCGCCAGGTCCTGCCGTACTCCTCGGTCTTATAGTCGGTGATACCGTAGATGTAGGAATTGTCGTCATCCGGGTTGCGTATGATGTTGGCCGGCCGGCGGATCGAGTCCCTGACGGTGTCAATGAGCTCCTTCTGCCATTTCAGGTTCGATGGGACTGGAATGGTGAACTTCTGGCCCTTGCCGACGATGTTCTTCAGGTTGCTGTCGCTGTAGAAGCCCCTATCGCCGACCAGGGTGATCGACTTGACGCCGAGCTTGTCCAGGCTCTCCAGGACATGGTCGAGGACGACCGAATCCGCCAGGCTTCCCGGAAGCTCGCTGTACCACAACGGCACATTGGAGGTATGGGCGCTGAGAAGGCCGAGGTTGATCTGCTTAAGGTTCCCATGGTCGCGGTTGTAGCCCCTTTCCACGTAACTGTTATGTCTGGCGTAGCTCGAGATGCTGGTGATGTCGAACAGAATCGCGCTTTTTCTCGCCTGTTTCGCGAGCCAGAGCTTGAAGAACGAATTGCGCCTGTCATCCGTCAGCGACCTCAGCAGTTCCGTAATCCGTTGCGAGTAGAGCGCGCCGCCATCGAGGCCACGGTCGTCAAGCCAGTCCTCGGCCCTGCTGAGCGCCCTTCCCTCGCAGACGCTGAATCGCGCGAGCTGAAGAATCTTGTCCGCGTCAGCTTCGCCAAGAGCCTCCTTCAGCACGGGCCTCAGGGCGGAGTCCCTCACAATCTTGTCCAGAAGTAGGTTCTGCCCCATGAGCGTCGTCGTGGAGACGAGGGGACCGGAATCTGGAAGGACCGTCTTGGAGGCTTCCTGGCGGGTATGGTAGTACTCGTTGTAGGAGGGGTTGCCGTCCGCATCGAGACGGCCGATGCATTTGCGCTTGTGCTCGCCGCGCTTCTTGTCGCTGTTCCAAAAGGCGGTGTCCTCGTACAGATAGGTCACGCCGTTCTTCTTGTTGGGCACTTGAATGATCTTCGGTTTGGCAGCGCTGTCGTTCTTCATAGGTATAATTATACCTATGTTTTAGTCGCTTGTCAAGCTGAAAGTCAGTATATCTCTATATATTCGTAGTAAATATAGTGTTCCTAGTTACAACGCTGAAGAGAATTTGAGACATCCACCTTCAGTTCCTTGAGACGTCTGAGCGCCACCAGAAAATCCACGCAGTTGCGTCCGAACCGGCTGATTGACTTGGTGTAGATCATATCGATCTTACCTGCCTCACAATCGGTAAGGAGGCTTTGGAACCCAGGTCGGGAGCTGATGGTCCGTCCTGACTTGATATCGGTGTAGGTGTCGACATATTCCCAATCGAGATTCTCGAGGATGTCCTCCTCCTCGAAGTCCATCTGGGTTGAAAGGATGTGCAGCTGACATTCCATCTATGTGCTCCCACGACAATACAAGTCCACACGTGTGCGCTTGAAATGTCGCTTAGCTGGTATGATATGTACACACAGGAAGCATCGTGGCAACAGTGACTGCTCAGCAAATCACTGCAGCATGTAATTACCCCCCCCCGGGCTTCGGGGACTTTTGTATGGTGGATACCCAGACTCTCAGAGTTCAACCATAGCTATTTGCACAGAACCTGCACGGCAGGTATCGTGAGTGGCGACTATTCATGAAAACGGCTGAACCAACATTTTCGCTTATATGAAAATACATAAACAATGCAACTGAGTGGAACAGAATCAGTTTCAGGACCTTTCCTGACATACAATCTCTATCCACTTCTGCATTGACATCACGTTCTTGCCGCTCATCAATCAATACAAGATGTCATACAAAACAGACCCGGAATTCCTCTCACCTCAGATTCTCGTTTCAGAGGAAGTAGTATACACAGTGTAGTATCAACTGATCAATAAGATATACAGGCTACCGGTTCTGACAGCCTGTATATGTGAGATTTACAACCTTTAGTCAAGATTAATAATCGAGTCTCCGGTAATACCTTCTAATAGCAAGAGGATGTTTTCTCTGTTCTTCCAGATGGATCGATACTCTCATGAATGCTGAACGCATAACGATGGGAGAGAGGATACCCCTGTACTTCTCACTGATGCCTTCAAGGACAAATTCCTTCGTATCAAACACTGTCACTTTCTTGCAGACGGTATGAACGAACTTCTCAACCCGATCCATCTGGGTACGCGTAATATCCTCACCCTTAATAAGAATCACAGAGGTGTCTCTGTCAATCACTTCAAGAGTCCCATGAAAAAAATTCGAGGCAGATACTGCACGGGTACGGATCCACTGCATCTCCTCGAGAATGCACATGGCGTAACAGTAAGCCCAATCCTCAAGGTTTCCCGACCCTATAAGGTAGTGGATAGGTTCATCACAGTAGGCTTCCGCAAAAGCTTCGGCCTTCTGATCCACCTGCTTGTAAACCGAGACTATCACTTTAGGTATCGTCTTGAATTCCTTCATGAACGAATCATATTCATGAAAATCCCCTCGCTTGTTGAGAAGTCTCAGCGTCACGGTATACCAAAAATGGTACCCGCCCCCTGTGGTGCATACGAGATAGTCGACAAGCTTCGCAAGAGGAGAGTCTTTCTTCTCTACATAGCCGATAACCACCGCGCCGGCTACTTTTACATATTTGACAGCATCTACAAGTTCCTTCGTATCACCTGAAATCGATTCAATCACTACCAGCGTATTTTCCGTTATTGAAGGATAACCAATAAGGCAGAGGTCAGCTGCATTTACCACCTGCAAAGGCATCGATGAATGGCTCTCCTTCACGATGGCCGCCATCTGGTTAGCATAGAACTCGGTCCCCCCTATTCCAATGAATAGAATGGAGTCGACCGTACCCTCTAAGACTTCATCAACATATTTCTGGGTTTGCTCGATGATCCCGACTCCGTTTTTCTGCTGTTCAAGAATAACACTCTCCTGAAAATTAAACATACCTACTCCTCTCATATATGATTTGATTCATATTTTTTGTATAGTGCCTTTATACTCTCCAGAGTCTTTTCACTTTGGAGAGGACAAAATTGTCATAGCTTTATCGCCTTCAAACGATCCACACTTTGGCGAAAGGCCGGGAAGGGATTTCCGCTATACCTGGCGTCGGTTATTTCAAGGGAAAGCGACCCGCTATAACCGCTGTCTTTGATCTGCCGGAGATACTCCTGTGCATCGAGTATCCCATCGCCCCAGGCAAGGTGACCGTGAGGAGCACCGTCGATGAAATGGATATGAAACAGCTTCTTTTCGAAGGTGTCCAGATAATCTGCAGGCTCTTCTCCGGCAAGAGCCATCGGGATGGTATCAAGAAGAGCGCCCAGCGATGGAGAATCAACAGAATCAACCATCTCCTTCAAGGTTTTAAGATTATAAACAATATCAGACTCATCTCTCCGGAGTACTTCAAGGCCGAGACGAACACTTTGCCTTTCTGCAGTTGCGGTCAGTTCAATCAAGGCGGCAATCGACCGCTTTGCTGCTTCGCCAGCATCTTCATCGACATAGCCTCTCCCCGGGGTGACAAGCATCAGATCACAGCCCAGCTCAACCGTAATCTCAATATTTCTCCTGAAGAAGTCTATACTCCTCTCTCTCATGGCCTTATCAGCGGAAGCTATGTTGATTGGATAGAGACATTGTTCAGGGGTAAAGCACACGAGAGAGAGCCCCCTTTCAGCCAGAGTCATTCTCATAACACTGATATCCGTCTGTGTGATGTCTTCTGAGTAAAAGTGGGGGGCGCCGCCCCACAATTCTACCTCAGTAAAACCAAGAGACACCATGTCATCGAGAAATCGAGTCATCGGAAGATGTCTGTATGTGATATTCATCCCTGCCAATTTAATATCCGACGTGAGTTTCATACGCTTACCTCCTTTGGATCAATACTGTATGAGAATGGACCAGGTCCAGTACAAGAGAACTGAGAATGATGAAAAGAATAAGAATATCCATTGATGCCGGAATTTCTCGGAGAACCAGAATTACGAGTATTGGGTTCATCAAAGGTTCAATCAGAGTGATAAGCGATGCATCCAGAGTCTTCACGCTCTGGAGCCCTGCACTGAAGATCACATAGGAAAACGTATTTACAACGAGCGACACCAGAACCACAATGGTCAGTTCTACTCCGCTCAGTGCTCGAAACGGTTCTCCAGTGAGTAGAAGAAAGGGAATGTAGAACACTAACCCAAGGAGATTGTTCGATGCAACAATAAGCATCGGACTATGATGACTCAGTTTCTTGACCGACCATGTGAACAGTGCATATCCGATACCGCACATATAAGCAGGGAAAAGATATGAGAGGGAGGCTACTCTCATAGTCGTCCAGATACCGTTCACCATTAAAGTCGCAATCATGATCAGTTTCGGATAATCCCTTTTTAGGACTATCTTCCTTTCGATTATTAGATATACAAAGAAAAGATAGACAGGAGCTGAGTATTGCATGGTAATCGCTGTAGCCGCTCCGATATTTCTCGTGGTCAGAATGAACCCGAAAGTATAGAGAGTGAACGAAAAAGAACTCAGCAGAAAGCGCAGGGCATCCTGTCGTAGTCTTTTTTTCACCACACGGGACCACACAAAGGGGGAGAGAACGATCACCGTGAACCCCGAACGAATTATAAGGAACTGGATACTGGGGATTGAGACACCTCGGAAGACCGCACCGGAACTGCTCCACAGCAAAGCCGCGACAGCGATGAGAACCTGCCCTGCATACGGTAAACGTTTCAGCGATAGTTGATGTACATTCATACCTGTCAACCCTTCACAGCCCCGGAGGTAAGTCCGCGCAGGAACTGCTTCTGCAGGAAGGAGAATACGATGATCAATGGAATCGTAGCTATAATAATACCTGCAAGCATAACCACATAGTTAATTCTCAGCTGCCCCTTGAACGCCATAAGCCCGATCGGTATTGTCATCAGCTTTGCATCTTCAATAAACACGAGAGCGAAGACAAACTCATTCCACACGAAGTTGAGATTGACCAGTGCACACGATGCAAGTATCGGTTTGCTCAACGGAAGGATGATACGCCTGAAGACCTGCCAGCTGTTGTAACCGTCGATATAGGCAGCATCTTCCAGATCAGAAGGTATGGAGAGCATATATGCCCTGATAAGGAAGGTCGAGAAGGGAATCCTGAAGGCGACATATGGGAGAATGAGAGCGAAGTAGGTATTGTAAATTTGGAGTCTGGTGAGCATTTTAAACAGAGGGACCAGTGCAATCTGTTCTGAAAACATCATCCCTCCAAGGATCAGGAGAAAGACGAGTGTCTTTCCTCTAAAACGGAACCTGCTTATCCCGTAGGCTGTAAGAGAGCTGAAGAATATGATGAAAGTCATCGATATGGTACTGACGATAAGAGAGTTCTTGTAGTATTGGCTGAGCCCCTGAACCCATGCGTCGACGTAATTCTTGAACTGGAACGACTTGGGAAGTGTTAGGGAATCGAGAAAAAGCTCATGATTTGTCTTGAACGAGTTTACGATTAGCCAGTAGAACGGCAGGAGGATGACTAGCATAAGGAGGACCATGAATAGATTCAGGAGAAGTGTTTGGAGAATTCTCTGCATCCTGTTCGAGACCATCCGTCTGAGTGTAAAGGATTTACTATTGATCTGCATACCTACACCTCTCCAGTCCTTGCCATCTTCAATTGAATCAAAGAGATAGCAAGAGTCACCAGAAGAAGGATCATCCCAACGGCTGCAGCCATCCCTAGATCATCGTATAAGAAAGCCTGCTGATACAAATATGTTCCAAGAACGTGAGTCGAGTTTCCTGGACCGCCACTTGTCGTGACGTACACTTCCGTGAACACCTTGAACGCTCCGATCATCGTGATGATAGAACACACAAGAAGCTGCTCCTTCACGGAAGGTATGGTGATATAGATCACCCTCTGGAGTGCATTCGCTCCTGCTATTCTGCTAGCTTCGAAGTACTCATCTGGGATCTTCTGTATTGCTACCACCATAAGGACGGTGATATACCCTGTGAACTGCCATTGACTCATCCCGATGATTGACAGCATTGCTAGGCCACTTTCTCCCAACCAGACATGTTGGAGAGAGTCGAGGCCGAGCAAACGCAACAGTGAGTTGAGCAGACCGATTTTTGGAGTGTAGATAAACTGCCACAGGAGACCTACGGCTGTCAGTGACATGAGAGCGGGAGTGAAGAGAATATTCCTATAGATTCCGCTTGCTTTTCCGCTGACCGAGGACTCCAGAAGAATGGCGAGAAGCGTACCAAAGCCGACTTGTGTTATGAGGGAAATCATCAGATACAGTACATTGTTCTTGATGATGATCAGCAAAACCGGATCGGTGAACAAGGCCACGTAGTTCTTCAATCCGACGAAACTCATTGCTGCCGAGTAGGAACTCAGACGGAAGAAGCTGTATATCAAGTTCGATAAAACCGGAATATAGACAATCATGACGACCAAGAACAGTCCCGGTAGTACATAGAAATAGGGGGTTGTTGGTTTTACCTTCATACAGGCCTCCCTCACACGTAGTAGATATGGCCGGACCGAGTATATCGGCCAGCCATACCGATCGATCATGTCTTAGAATTCGCTCTGTAACTGAGCTGCAATAGCCTGCACCTCACTCATCAGTTTTCTCGGTGTCGTATCGTTGTTGGTTAAGTCTGAAACTCCTGAGAGATACTTATCGACGAGCTTGGCATGCAGTTCATTGTCCATCCAAAAAGCCATCCCTTCAGCATTGAGCATCATGTTATAGGCATCTTCGATGGGAGGATCGTTGAACTGACCATCAAGCTGTCCCTTGGCACCATTGAACCATCTGATTTGACGGACTTCTTTCCATCCTGCATCCTTGCCGGTGAGGAAGCGAAGAAAGTCAACTGCAATATCGGGATGTTTAGTTTTGCTCGAAACCCAGAAGCCTTCAGGTGCACCGGTGATATAATTCTGATTACCCTTTCCATCAGTTACATCAGGGAACGCAAACATTCCGTAATCGAAGGGTTCGATCATATCTCCTTCAAGATATCCCACTTCAATCGTTTCAAGGTACATCATCGCTGTTTCCTTATTCGCGAAACTCTGTCGGGCCATCTCATGTGTAAGTCCGTTGGGAAATTCATTAACGTACTGCATCAGCTCCTGATACATCTCAAGGGCTTTCACATACCCAGGATCGGTAAATTCCCCGGTAGCTGGGTTATAGTCTTTCATACGCACATCGTTATCGAGAACCTTTTGATTCAGTGTTCCGATATAGTGAGACGATGGCCATAGCTCTTGGTTTCCATAAGAAATCGGTGTGATACCCTTGCTTTCAAGGACCTTACAGACCTTTATCAGCTCATTATAGGTCTCAGGCACGTCGAGATTATAGGCTTCAAACATCTCCTTGTTGTAATAGAAGGCCTTGCCACTCACTCTGAAAGGCATACCGTAGAGGTTCCCCTGATAGTAGAAGGGGTCAACTAGACTCTTCATCATCGCATCTTCCCATTCGCTGTCGTAGTAGGGAGTCAGGTCGAGAACAAGGTCTTCACGGATAAATCTATTGGTAAAGTCTCCAACCCAACCAAAGAACACATCAGGGCTCTCGGGTGAACCCAGTACGACCTTGATTCTCTCTTTGTAGGGAGCATTCGCAGCCGAAATAGTCTCGATCTTCACATGGGGATTCATCTTCTCATAATCAGCAATCACTTCGTTGATGAAACTGCTGTACTCAGGTTCCGGGAATCTGTGGAACAGTTTCAGTGTGACGGTACCGTCATCAGCCTTCTCTGCATTTCCAGCAGCCCACGCGAAACTGGCTGACACGAGAACGATCAACATCAATGTCAAAAACCTCTTCATACTTTTTCTCCTTTTTTTCTTTCTGGTTCAAAGAACCGGTTTATTTCAAATTATTCCCTTATTGCTCTACTCATAAGGGACTCCAAAATCAAACGCACCGCTGATCATGCAATTTTCGGTCGCGTACAGGACTGATTGTGCCAGGATGAGGCGCAGTCTCGGCTTGAAAAGCTCAATCGCATGTTTTAAGTCAGATATAATCTCCCGTTTTGAACCGAGCAGATTCAGGCTCTTCAACAGTTCAAGATACCTGATAAGAAAGGAGGTGATCAAAGAATCCCCCGCGCCCATAGAATCGATAACGGGAATTGGGAAAGCCTCTTGTGTGAGAACAATGTCTCCGACGGCGGCGGTGACCCCTCTCATCCCTTTAGATGCAATGACTATGGGGCACCCGTTTCCCTGCACAAGGGCGATCAGCCGCAGGATATCCTCATCGTCGAGATGACTGCAAGAAAGCGCGGCACAATAAATGTGGGGAGCAGTTTCTTTAAGATGTGTATCAGTATAATGGGTTGAGAAATCATACGAGATCCTCGATTGGTGTTCAGCAAGGGTTGGGAGAGCAGAATCCAGAAAACTATAACAGCTGGTGTGGATGAGGTCGAACCCTGCGATATAGTCGAGTTCCGTTTCATAGGTGATGGGATGATTCTTCGATACCCCCCCCTTGTTCCCACCAATGAAGACCCGGTCGCCATCAACCAGCTCTACCTCTGCATACCCGTTCTCTCCATGTTCCCTCTGCAATCGAGAGACATCGATGTTCAGGTTTTTCAAAGTAGCTTCGATGTGACTGGCCGCCTCGTCATCACCGACAACACCCATATACGAGGCAGAAGCACCGAGTCTGGAAGCGTACACACTGAAGTTCAGTGCATTACCACCAGGATACAACACCCCAGTATGCTTATATTTATCTACTACATTATCACCTATTCCAAGCACTCTCACCATCAGCTTTTCACTCCTTCTTACCTTCACGCAAAGTTAGTAGGAAACTTTCCACATATACCGTCTCGTTGACAAGGGGTGCTTCTTTGCTACAGCGAGAGCTTTATTCAGAACACCTACGACATTATTCAGTAGCAATGGAGAGAAATACTCCACGACCGATTCATCTATTACGCTGATACCTAGGTCTCGTACATCAAGAAGATAGATTTTTCTTCCATAGCGTTTGAGGAAGGTGAGAACTCGTTCATCCATAGCCCGTGTTCTACCATCTCCCAGCATGAGCAGAAACGGCGTCTCTGTGTCAGTGATCTCAAGCGGCCCGTGAAAGAACTCTCCACTGTGGATACTCGATGAGTGAATCCACTGCATCTCCTTTAGGATACAGATATCCTCCATATAGGCTGATCCGAAATTAGCTCCGCTACCCACCGTATAGATCACTTTTTCGAGTTTGTTCGCGTCAGCAAACTCGCTTCCATACTCCGCGAGTTGCTCGGAAGCCCTTTTTACGACAGTATCAAGACGATCAAACCCCTCTATGAAGGAGCCATAGTGCTTCCAGTCTTCAAGCTCCTTGAGCAAGGATCCGACCAGTTTTAGACTTCTGCTCGCTTTCTGGTTTGCAGGGGAAGATTCCGGCCCCCAGTCGTATACGATTTCGTAGTCCCCATACTCAGTAATTTCTGATCCAGATTTGTAGGTGAACGCAACAGTAGCAGCACCTCTTTGTTGAGCCAACTTGATAGCTTCAACGGTTTCTGGAGTATCACCTTGGTGGGAGCATGCTATGACGAGTGAATTCTTATCAAGCGCACTTGGAGTAGCAAGCACAAATTCGTTTGAAGAATAGTACCCGACTCTGTTCAGCTTCACACTCTCCTTCTCGAGTAAATACTTCGAAGGGTATAAAGCAGCGATTGATCCACCACAGGCAGCAAAATAGACCTTGTTGATGGTGTTTCCTGTTTTCTTTCTATCATCCAGGATTGCTCTGATGATATCCATTTCTTGCATAGCTTACTCCTTGTATATAACATCTTATAACAACTTGGTACATCCTAATATGAGTTATGATATATTGCAACCTTTTTCTTGTACAAATTTTCTTGACTCGTTATAATGAAGTTATATTTGTCGCAGCAGGAGCAGGAATGACCAGTACGTTGAATTCAGAAAAGATAGAACCTCTATATAAACAGTTAAAGGATGTGCTGTTGAAAGCCATTTGCTCGCAAGAACTAAAACATTTTCAAAAGATTCCTTCCGAGGCAGAACTTGCCAGAACGTATAGCATTTCGAGAATCACAGTGCGGAATGCCATTTCTGAGCTGGTAGAAGAAGGAGTCCTAATCAAAAAACAGGGAAAAGGAACCTTCGTTTCGGGAGCAACCCTTGAACGCGACTTCCACACCATCGTAGGGTACAGTGAGTCAATGAAGCAGCAAGGATATAGACCCGGCAGGATCATCCTTGAAAAACGGATTGTACTTGATGATCCTGATCACGTAAAGTCCAAGTTGCAGCTGAAAGAAATGGACCAGTTGATTCATATAAGAAGGCTCCTGCTCGCTGATGACGAACCCCTTATATTTGAAAATACCTATTATCCGATAAAGTACTCGTTCCTTCTTGAACAAGACCTCTCGAATATTTCGATGTATCAACTTCTGCAAGAAACGATGGGTGTTACTCCGTTCAAAGCCCTTCGCACCATTGGTATCAGCTATGCGGATTCCATGAAAGCAGAATTGCTAAACATAAAAGAGAACATGCCACTCCTCGTTGTGCATGAACATGTATTTGAACAGAATGGCGACCCCCTCCACTACTCAATCAGCTATGCCATCAGCTCCAAGACGAACATCCGGGTTTTAGCCATCGCCCCGACCTCAGATGAGCAGCAGGGCTATATAATGATCCCTTCGGAGAGTTGAGCTTTAGAGAAGCCAAGTGTGACTGACATGTCGCTCCCACTTCTTCCTGTCCTAGCGACAAAGAAATCTGTGAAAACAAGATTCGACTGAAAGACTAGAAAAGAAAATGGTGCAGAATTCTTAGGGCTCTGCTCATACCTATCATCTAGAGAGGAGTAGTATGACCGATACAATTCAGATTATGGCTACAGGTGGAACCTTCGATAAAAAGTATGATGAGATAAAAGGAACCTTGACTTTAAAAAGCTCCCATCTTCCACATATCATGAAGATCGTACGATGCACGTTGCAGTACGAGATAACCTTCCTTCCTCTCAAGGATAGTCTTTTTATGGACGATTATGACCGCTACTTAATACTGAAGACATGCAAACAGAGCCCGGCAAAGCGAATTATCATCATTCATGGTACCGACACTATGGTAGAGACTGGAAAACTCATCGGTTCAGCTTCTCTTGACAAGACCATCATCTTAACTGGAGCGATGATTCCCTACAGTGTATCATCCTCTGATGCTGTTTTTAATTTTGGAACCGCTGTAGGGTATGTACAGGAAAAGTACCCTGGAACATACATCTGTATGAATGGACGCTGCTTTGATTGGGATAATGTTAGGAAAAACAGGGAGAAAGGGATCTTTGAAGAGGCGGAATCAATGCCAGGTGACTTCGACACCGCAACCCTACCACCCGACCAGAGCGATGCCTACCACCAAACGGAGAAAAACCTACCACTGGTTTATGTGTAGATGTTACACCTTGGATGATGCATGCCTTGCATGCAGAACATCATTCAAGGAGGTCAAGAATGACCAACTACAAGGAAATCCTGCGTTTGTATTACGGAGGATATAGTCAACGGGCCATCGCTAGCAGTCTCGGCTGTTCACGCGATGCGGTATCCTTGTGCATTGAACGGGCGAAGGAAAAGCACCTGAAGCTTCCCGTACCCGAGAATGTCACCAACGAAGAGTTGGGGCAGTTGCTCTACACCAGCACCCGGGGCCTGAGAAACCCGGAATACCTGCTTCCCGACTTCGAGAAGGTCGTGGTGGAATTGAAGAAACCCCACGTCACCAACGGGTTGCTGTGGATGGAATACCTGTTCCAGTGCAAGAGCATGGGGCTGAAACCCTACAGTGTCAGCCAATTCAACAGCTTGCTACGTGAATATTCGCAGCGGATGAACATAAGCCTGGGACAGGACCATCACCCGGGGGAAGTGCTGGAATTGGACTGGTCGGGATCGTCGATCCTTTTGAGCAACCGTGTCACCGACGAGACTGTCGGATGCCATCTCCTGGTCGCCGCCTTCCCGTTCAGCGGGTACTTCTACGCCGAGGCCTTCCCTGATGAGAGGATCCATTCATGGATCGCAGGCGTCGTCCATGCATTGACGTTCTTCGATGGTGTTCCCTAAATCCTTCGCCCAGACAATCTTAAAAGTGCGGTTATCAAGGCCGACAAATACGAGCCTGTACTGAATACCGCCATGATCGAGTTGGCCGAACACTACCGCACCGCGGTCATTCCCGCGAGGGTCCGCTCTCCCCGCGACAAGAATGTGGTGGAGGGGTCGGTAGGGTACGCTTCCCGCCAGGTCATCGCCGCGCTGCGCAACCAGAAGTTCTTCTAACTGGAAGAGATGAACGGATGCATCTGGGAATTGGTGGACAAGCTGAACGCCTCCGAGTTCAAGAAGAAGGACGGCAGCCGTCTTCTTTTGTTCTCCGAAAAGGAACAGAAGGAACTGCTGCCGCTTCCTCCCAAACCCTTTGAACTTTTCGAGAGGTGCACGGCAACAGTAGCGCTTGACTACCATATCGAGTTCGCCAACGCTTTCTACAGCGTATCACCGAAGTTCATCAAAAGCCAAGTGTTGGTCAAGGGTTCGACTGACAAGGTGTTCATCCACGATAAACGGAACGGCAATTTGATCGCCGAGCATCCCCGATGCCGGTTCCGGGGACAACGGAGCACCCTGGCGGAGCATATCCCCGAGCGGCACTCCGACTACATCATGTGGTCGGCAGACTATTTCCTTAGCCATGCACGGAGGATCGGTCCTGCAACGGAACAGATGGTCGTTACGATAATCGCCAGTAGGGAATACGAGGTGCAGAGTTACCGCTCCTGTGCCGGAATACTCCGTCTCGTGAAGCGGTTCGGATCGTCATGTCTGGAGCATGCTTGCCTGCATGCGCTGGAAAGCGGTCTACATTCGTACAAGGCCGTCAGCACCATCGCCAAAACCTTGAAGGATACGATTGCCACCTCTCCGATGGCCGATGCTGAAGGATCCGTCGCGGATGAAAGTTCGCTCGGCGCCCTGTACTGCAGCCACGATGCGGGAGGTGGGCAATGAGGAAGGATGAGGAAAGATTGGCCTTGAATTTCGAGAAACTGGGGGCAACCGGTATTTCCCTGGCGCTCATCGAAGCCTTCTCTTCTCCCGCGAAGCAACATGTGCCGCTCTTGGACATACTGTTGGATGCCACCGGTGAAGAACTGGAGCAACGGCGCACTTCCCGGGCTTCCCGGTTATTGAAGAGGGTGAAACTCCACAACACGGTGGCCAATCTCGATGAACTGGAGTACCATCCGCAACGGAATCTCGACAGGGTGACAATCGAGAGGCTTGCCACATGCGAATACCTCCGCACCCATTCGAATGTGATTGTCATCAGTGCCGCCGGGACAGGCAAGACGTTCCTTTCCCGCGCCTTGGCACACCGGGCGTGTGAGCATGGCTATCGGACCAAGGTTGTTTCTTTTCCAGCGATGATGCGTGAGCTGGCCCATCTTGTACAAGACCGATACACCGAAGTACGAGAAGCGGATGCGCTATTACAGCAAGTATTCGCTGTTGGTGATAGACGAATGGCTCTGCCAGCCACCAGAGAAACAATGGACCTTGATCATTCTGGAACTGATGGAAACCCGGTACGACGAGACTTCAACCATCATCAGCACGCAGCTTCCAACAGAGAACTGGCCGACGGTAATTGGAAATGTGGCCTTGGGTGAGGCTATTCTTGGTCGTGTCCAGGCCGCTTCATTCACATTGCGTTTGGAGGGACCGGATCTGAGAAAAAGACATTCGAGAAAACCCTAGCTCAATGACTTCCCTGCCGGTTCCATAGCTGGCAGGGTTTACACTGTCCGTTGGCTGGGATTGCTCCGGTCAAGTGGTCGGGTTCAACCGGCGAAGTTTGTATAAAAGAGGAACTAAACATTATGGCACCAATCGACTTTCCTATACTACCAAGGGTAGTTTTTCGGTTATTCCCTGTTCAACGATCGAGGAATCACACTCCGATACCCTGGATCATAATGGCAGAATCCACATTTGATCCGACACCATCAAGAGTCAAATCCAGATGACTGGCGAGTACTGGATAATCATCACTTTTCACTTCTTCTTGGAAATGTATGCGCCTGCGCCACCAATAATGAGGGCAATCACGAAAGCAACTGAAGCAACAGTCCGCATCCCAAGATTGAACCATACCGAAGCACCTGCCAGAACTATCAACATGGTTGCAAAACCCAGCAATAGTTGTCCACCTGTATGTTTGGTCATTTCAAGTATACCTCCTCGCATAAATTCCGGTATCGGCATTCGTTTGATACGCATCAATGCTTACCAGGATAACAACCAGCACCTCACAGGAACCATCCCGGTGCATGAAGGTACCTGCTCGACTCCTGTAACCGAACCAATCATCGATTGATTCGAGCCTCGACCCCATGCAAGCCGGCACTCCCACTAGTAAGTGGGTTTGGAAAAAAAGAATGCCATCGGCATCGCATCTGGATGCTTCCCCCCAATAACCACGGGATCGTACCCCATTCTATCTCTTTCCAGTATATCTCCAATCAAACCCGTCTCTCTGAAAAGTTCATCCGAGATGGGGATTGCGGTAGAAATCCAGAGATTGATCGGCAGTTGTTCTCCCCCGAGGAAATACGTACCAAACTCAAAATAGTGATCCCGAATTTGTGCAACTCGGTACAACAACAGCGATTCGTCACCAGATACGTTTATCTTCAAATCGACTGTATCCGATTCGACAAGGTTCTCGTTCATGACATGATAGAGTCCAGCAATCCTCCCCATATCGTTGGGGAACACTTCGGAAGCGGACGCTTCACGATGAAGGCATGAACCTTTGTCGTCAGAAGAATATGCCAAGAGGAGGGAATCCCTGGTGGATACAAATCTTATTCCCATTATATTGCTGCTCCTATATAGTCAGATCCCAATATCGCATAGGAATGCTTTCCAGGCAACATCACCTCCCCTGCTAGGATAGAACGTCAGGACTCTCGTAGAGAGCCAGCCAATCCGCACCAATTCTCCATGAGGTACCTTTTGTACCAAGACCTAGTTGCGAACCTCCTTGCTTCAGGTCCCATATATTGCGGGAGGAACAGGACGAACATACGCTTTTGAGCATTGTTCCAGCTCCTTGGCAGCAAGGAAAACATCCGGTTTGCTGACGAGGGCTGAAACTACGGCAAACCCTTGCACACCATATGGGGCACACAGCGGAATAGTCTCCTTGTTCATGCCACCGATGGTCACAATCGGCAGATTCACTGCTTTGCGTATCGCTGCCAAAGTTTGTAGAGAAACATACGAAGCATCCTGTTTGGTTTGGGTGACAAACATGGCCCCAACCCCCAGGTAGTCCGCTCCATCAGCCTGGGCTTTTTTTGCCTGAACCACAGTGGTCGCCGAAACACCCAACAAGCGGTTTGGGCCCAGAATTGCACGTGCCTCGGAAACCGACAGATCATGCTGACCAATATGTACCCCAATTGCATCCACACCTAGAGCAACATCCAGCCGGTCATTGATCACCAGAGGGACATCGTATGCATCGCAGAGACGCTTGATCCGTTTGCCCAACATGACAAAGGCTTCGGTATCCAGATGTTTTTCCCGCAATTGGACCAGTGTGACACCACCGGAAAGAGCTTGTTCGACACACTCTTCCAAGGTCTTGGTTCCCATGAGTGTTCGATCGGTTACCATATACAAGGTATAGTCCACCTTACACACGTTTTTGCCTCTTTTTGATAAGCACACTGGTACCACCGACGATAAGGAATATGAGCAGGGAATTGCTGACATCGATAAGAACCGCCTGCATCAGGAAGTACAGCACAACACCGATGCCCCAGAGTGTCATGTTTGTCAGATTCCAGCGGTTTGTTTGCGCAGAAGGTCTGTGGAGGATGAAGTAATCGACGAACAACAGTGCATACAGGGGAGAGAATATGGTTCCAATGAGATACAGAAACGGTTCGATGGTATCCATTGGCAGCAGGAGGGCGATGAGCAGACTGATGAACGTAAAGAGTATGGAAAGCACCTTTCCGTGACTCAAAGGCCAGATATTCATGAAACTATCGCTCGCCGAATATACATCCAGGTAGGTGGTGGTTACGGTCGAAAAAAATACAATGAAAAGCGAAGCCAACCCAAACCCTGAGATTGTCAGCATCAATGCAATATCAGAACTCCCGGTAACAAGGGATAACCCCAGCCCCAATGCAAACATACAGCTCCCTACAACCGAATAGCCAACGGCACTCCACAGCGGGCCGCTTCTCGTCTGCCTGGCATGTTGGGTGTAATCCCCTATCAAGGGTAACCAGGAGAGACACATGGCGATATTCAATTCCACTCCCTGCCAAAAGGTAATCGTCGGCCACGCACCTTCTACGGCATTGAAGGCAAGATCACGTATGAGCCGATATCCCATCACCAGGCTCAACAGTAGCAACAGTACAACCACCAGACCATTGAGTTGTGCATGTTGGCGCGATATGAACAACAACCAGATGGAAATGCACAGGGCAATCCCGATCATCCAGAGGTTGGGATTGCTGTATCCATACAGTGATACGGTTATCTGGTCAAGGATACGGGAGCCCTGCAGCATCATGATGGATGTCCATCCCACCAACTGAAGGATATTGAAACCTGAGAAAACATACGATCCGTAGATTCCAAAAGAGTAACGGGTCGATTCCATCGCCGAAGCTCGCAAGGAGCTGCTCATGGTTGCAGCAAGATACAACAGGGCACCTCCGATCGTGTGCCCCAGGAGAATTGCCACCAGTCCGGACGACATACCGAGGGAAGCCAGTACACTTCCCGAAAGTATCTCGGCAACAGAAATTGCTGCCCCTGCCCAAATGAGGAACAATGAACGGCTCGAAAACCCTCTGGTAGGAGAATCATTTGACATAGAGGTTCCCCCTTTGCATCAGGAGAGCACCATCAAGTCTGCTGAAATGGTCAAATAGAGCGGTATGGAAACTTCCCAAACCGGCGTGCACGCTTGCCAGTTCTCCGGCAATACCCATACCGAGAAGGGCCGTAACGGTAGCCGAGAAATAGTCATCGGTTACTGCGCAGCAGGTCCCGACCATCGCAGTACTCATACATCCTGTTCCCGTAATCCGCGTCAGTGCGGGATGTCCATTTTCAATGGTTGCTATGGATGTACCATCCGAGACAATGTCGATCTTGCCGGTGATGGCAACGATACATCCAAGTTTCCGGGAAAGATTACAAGCAATTTCCTTGGTTTCTTCAACCTGTTCGGCACCGTCACAGCCAGCAGAATCGACACCCAAGGTATGACTACTCAGCTGTGCAACACTTCGAATCTCTGAAAGATTTCCTCGAATCACGTTGGGAACCAGGTCAGAAATCAAGTTTTGTACGGTTTGGGTCCTATAGGAGGAAGCTCCCGCTCCTACCGGATCGAGAATGATGGGGATGCCGGAATCTCGCGCAATGTGGGCAGCTGTGAACATCGAGGAACGTGTTCGACCATTGAGGGTCCCGATATTTATGACCAAAGCATTGCTCAAGCGAACAATATCTTCCAACTCTTCCTCAGCATCCGCCATAATGGGAGAACCTCCCAAAGCGAGGACTACGTTGGCACAATCCTGTACCGTGACGTAATTGGTAATCTGATGAACGATTGGTTTCTTCTTTCGTACAGTCTGCAGTATCTCCGTACTGTTTGAGTACATCTGTTTCGTATCCATGATATTGCTCCTCCTTATCGGGCTAATCCATTGTTGTAGAGATCATAAAAATGATGTGTGGGACCGCACCCCTTCCCTAAAGACAATGCGTGTTCGATGGCCATGGTCACATACGCCTTTGCTTGTTCCACCGCTTTTTCGATAGGTTTGCCCAATGCAAGGTTCGCAGCAATTGCCGATGAAAAGGTACACCCTGTTCCGTGCGTATTTTTGGTATCTATTCGTTTTGCGGTGAACCACAACATCCTGTTTCCGTCATACAGCAGATCGGCAGCAGCATCACTGCGGTGACCACCTTTGACCAGCACATAGGGTGGACCATACCTGTAAATCCTACGTGCTGCCTCTTCCATATCTTCAATTGAAGCAATACGCATATCGGCAAGGACTTCCGCTTCCGGAATGTTGGGGGTTACCACATCGGCATACGGCAAAACCAAATCAGCCAAGGTCCGTGCCAATCTGGAATCCATGAGGGCAAATCCGTTCTTTGCTATCATCACAGGATCCAGAACAATGTTCCTGGGTTTTCTTTCCTTCAGCTCCCTGGCGACTGTCTCCATGACCAACTGGGAGGGTAGCATTCCGATTTTGACCGCATCTACACGGATGTCCTCAAAAACTGCCTGTAGCTGTTCAGCTATCAGTGTTGAAGAGACGTTTTGTGCTCCTATCACCCGTTGGGTGTTCTCGGCGACTACGGAGACAATGACGCTCATTCCATATACACCATGAGCTGCGAATGTCTTCAAGTCCGCCTGGATGCCGGCACCGCCGCTACAATCCGAGCCGGCGATGGTTAATACATGTTTCATCTAAAATCCTCCTCATATGTGTCACTTGCTGGAAAAGACAAGTACTATCAATGATTCGGATTGATGTATTGCTTCCCTACGCCAGTGTTAACTGCCAGGTTCCAAGGGTCAGGTTCTACCTTCTCAACTCCGAAGAGTCCCCCCGCATCGCTTGTATATAAAAAATCTCCCCGTAGGGAGATGATTGTCCTGAATGGATCCATCTGCTTCCCTACGCCAGTGTTAACTGCCAGGTTCCAAGGGTCAGGTTTTACCTTCTCAACTCCGAAGAGTCCCCCCGCATCGCTAATATATAAAAAAATCTCCCCGTGGGGAGATGATTGACCGGTGTGCATCTATCAGCTTCCCTACGCCAGTGTTAACTGCCAGGTTCCAAGGGTCAGGTTCTACCTTCTCAACTCCGAAGAGTCCCCCCGCTTTCGTACTATGGTCGTCAGCATAGGGAAGATCGCGAATCATGTCAATAACCACCATTCGTTAGTGGCTTTCCCATTCGTTGTGGAATGATTGTTGCATATTTTTTCAACTGAACCTAAAGTGTCCCTGCGGGGAAAAGCAAATGAATACTCTTCTCATACGCATGGAGGTTTCATGAGCGATTGGTTCACCATCGACCTGATTGACGCCGATACATACATAATCAGTGAATACCGACACTGGGAAGAAACCCACTGTTATCTTTTGAATGGCACTGCTTCCAGCCTACTCATCGATACAGGATTGGGTATCTGCAACATTCACGATGAGGTGACGAACCTTACCGACAAACCAATCATCGCCGTCGCAACCCATATCCATTGGGACCATATCGGGGGCCACCGATATTTTCCCGATTTCTATGCCCATAAGGATGAATTGCACTGGCTAAAAGGCGGATTCCCCCTCTCCATAAACCAAATCAAAGAGATGGTGATGGACCGTTGTGATGCCCCTACCGGTTATGATGTGAACACATATGAATTCTTTCAAGGTACCCCTTCCCGTATTCTCGACGATGGCGATGCAATCGATCTGGGCGGCCGGATCATCAAGGTGTTGCACACACCCGGACACTCTCCCGGACACATGTGTTTCTGGGAAGAGGGAAAAAGATATCTGTTCACTGGCGACCTGGTCTATAAGGATACATTGTTCGCCTATTATCCTTCCACCGATCCCCAAGCCTATCTTGCCTCCCTAGAGAAGATTGCCGCATTGCCGGTTGAGCGGGTGTTTCCAGCCCACCATTCACTGGATATCAAACCTGAGATTCTTGGAAGGATGCGAAACGCGTTCCAAGAACTGAAGACCGAGGGCAAGTTGCAGCATGGAATCGGCATATGTGATTACGGTGATTGGGCTGTGTGGCTGTAAATGGGAAATCAATAATGGAAGGGCCCTTCAGAAGAGCCAAGGGTGATATCGATTTGCATATCCCGTTTCTTCAGCATGGTTGCGAAGTAGACATGTTGCATTTCGTCTGAAAATCCATCTTTCTTGTCTTCAAAGCCTTGATTGCCAGGTAAAGAAGGAAGATTTCCCCGAGAGATTTCAAGACCCGATGAGGCAGTACAGAATAGGTAAGAATGTTTCCAAGCCATACAATGCATAAAACGATACCAAGTGAAAGCCCCAACGCATCAAGGATCCTATTCTTGATCCCACTCTTTACAATTAGTATGGACACTGGACCGGGGCTTAGGAGAGCGAGGAAAAGGGCGACTACAACAGTAGCGACTCCAAGTAATATTGCCGAATTCATGCTGATATTCCCACATCTCACCGAACTAAAGGTAGAGCTCCTGTATAACGGGACACCTTTTTATCAGGCCCCACAAGTGCGAGTCCACTATAAGCCACCTGTTCAGGAGGCATCTTTAGTAGACATTCCTTGTAGGAATCGTAATCCCTGCACCGCTGGGCAACTTCGATAAAAGGAATAGAGAAAATTTCTTCATCCTGTTGTACTTTGCCAGCAATCTCTTTCAGCTTCTCTCCAGTCGCTGAAAGTATAGGAATATTGAGACAGGTAATACCTACAAATTCATTGCCCGCCGAATCATATACCGATTCCCTGACTATATCTGGGAATGCCTTTCCCAAGGATATCCCCAAGACTGCCGCAGTGTTTGAGACCAATCCACAAGGTAACACTTCATTGATAATAATCGCTATCTTCATAGCCTGAGGATACACAAGAAAATTGTTTCGGTATTGTAAGAATGTGCGCTACTTCTTCATATATTGAGTGGGAGTCAATCCTGTATACAACTTGAATACCTTGCTGAAATGGCTTTGATCATAAAACCCACACTCCACTGCGATTTCAGCCAGATCCAATCCTTCAGACATAAGCATTTTTGCATGTTCCATCTTCCCAATGGTAGAAATCTTCTTCTGGCCTAGACCAAACAGTTTCCGTGTATATCGATAAAGCTGGAATCGGCTCCCATATGGAGATTCTTGTGTAAAAAGAATCTCCTTCTCCAATAGATTCTCACCCCACTCTTCATCCAATGGAGAACTATTCTTGTTCAAGAACTTCTGTAGGTTCTCAGAATTATTGTCCAACTCCGATTTGTTCGTAGCTTGCATAAACAGATCGATAAGATCGAACAAAACCTTAGAATCGATTCCACCAATCCTCGGCTGTGAAAACTCAGGAGTTCGGATATCCAGATATTCAGTTGGAATATACAGGACAATAAAGCTGAAAGGATTCCCTGTTTCAGGAGAACATAAATGGGGGATTCCAGAAGGGACAGCTATAAATTGGTCTTCTGTCAGTTCAGATTCCCATGTACCTAGGGAAACCAATGTTCTTCCCTGAAGTACGTACCCCAATGACCAAGTCTGATGCACATGGGAATGGCGTGAATATTGGTTTTCCCCACATTTGACTGCAAGCCTAGGATAATGAGGATTTTGTGTAATACTGATTCGTCTTCTTCCGTTAGTTTCTTTCTCAAGCACACCCATATAAAAGCCCTATAATAAAAAGATATAGATCAACAATAGAATATTCAATAGAGACTCTGTTTCCTAGCATAAGCTTCCGATACCAGAAAGTATTTCCTCTTGGCGGTCTGCAGAGTGCTGTATGCGATGATGTAGTAGCTACCAACCAGAATCTGAATCTGTCAATCCAGCCCCACACGATTCCTTCTGCTTTCGGCCAACAATACGGACAACACCAGCGAAATGGAAAAAACCAATACCGAGACACCAAGCCACGGCGATAATATCGGGAACACCGAAGCAATGAATACATACGGTTGGTTGGCACACCAGAGGAGTATTCCAATGAGAATCAATGCAATGATAATCTTCACTATTTGTATCACGCTTGATTTTCTTTGTCGGTACACCGGATAAAGACCCATTATTGTCACCAGACTTGCAGAGAGCAACATCCCGATGAGTCCACTCATTGCATAGCGGCCCCAACCTATTTTTCCCATGCCGACAGAAGGAAAATTTCTCCATCGTGCCCATTCGGTGAGCACAAAGGATATAAATGGCCAGCTTCTTTGGCTATTGGTGAGGATAACAATCGCATCTCCTGTTTCAGGCACAACCTGGAAATGGGTCATGATCCCTTTGCCCTGGCCCCCATGGGATACGGAAAGCATGCCATTCGGCAACGTTTCGACATAGTGCCCGAATCCATACGCATCAAACACCATGCCGTAGAGTCCGATGCTGCGGACCTCCGATGCATACATCTGTGATACATTTTCAAGGTTTAACACCGGATTCACATCCAATCCAGCTGCCGCGAAGCGGGCGATATCCTCGGCTGTTGCGAACAATCCGCCGGATGACCTCAGAGGATACAGGTAGACCGGGACCGGATTGCCCTCGAGGTCATATCCAGTTGGAGGAAATTCGTCCAAGGAATCATCAATCTCGAAGTACGACGAATCCATACCCATCGGAACGAGCACCTCCGAAAGCATATAATCCGCAAACCGTCGGCCGGTGACTTCTTCAACCAAGAGCTCCAGAAGATGGTAACCGACATTCGAATAGGAGAATTTCGTTCCCGGCTCATCTATCAAAATCGCTTCCTTCGTCAGTTTCTCTGTGATGGAGGGCATCTCTTCGCCCGGAGCGTAGATATCTGTGAAGTCGCCCAAAGGCATTCCTGCAGTATGACTCAACAAGGCTCGTACCGTAACATTTCCCACATCATGTTCGGTACTGGGGAATCGCCAATTCTTCAAATACTTCGACACAGGGACATCCAATTCAAGGAATCCATTTTCAACAAGTTTCATGATTCCCCATGCGGTCAAGGATTTGGTGATGGATTGGACGCTCATGGCGGTGTCCGTAGTCAATTTTCTTCCATTTTCCACATCCGCATACCCGTATGCCTTGCTCCATACGATATCTCCGTCCATTACAAGCGAGATACTGCATCCGGGAACTTCAAATATTCCCATCATGCTCGGAATCATTTCATCCATATGCAGCTTGAATTCTCCAAACGTAACCTCAGGATCAAGTTTTTTATGGAATTGCAGGCTGCCGGAAAGTAATGCGACCAGCAATCCAAGGAGTAAGGATGCCATGACAAACCACTCGAACCTGCGAATACCGAATATTTTATTGTTTTTCATTTTCTCACCTCGACTTGAACTTCCCAACCCCTTTAGGTTATTGACATTCGGTAGCCTTGCCGATCAATTTCCAAAAACAGGAGTAATGGAGGACAAAGTTCTGATCGCTGGGGTATCCATGTGACTTGCTTCCACCAAATCAAGCAATTCTTTATTCAACACAGCCATCTCATCCACTGCCCTGCGGGCATGCCTGGCCATCGCCGTCTCCGCGAGATCGGTGCGCAACACCAAGGAGAATATCGCTGCGACAAGAACCTTCGGCAACCGCAGGTACCAGAGTTTCCTCGGCGTGATCCGGTGGCCAAGACTCCTCAGGACAGCAAAGCCCTCCTGGATCGCGGCTACCATCAACCTGACATCGGCGGGATGCCTGGATAGCCTGACCGGGTCACCACCATGTTTATATAGTGCTTGTGCAATTGCGCAAACCACCGCCACATGCGTCTTCTGCCAGTCATCCATGTATGTGCAAGTCACGGTGGGAATCCCTGCTTCACAGAATAATCCCGCCAGCAGCCTGACCCGATTTCCGGAGGAATGGACCAACTCACCCACAGTCGTGGTTTGGAACAATCTGGCCAAACCCCTGCCAATCCTGTACACCACGACACTTCCGGTGACCTCACCACCTGCCGAGGGGAAGGCCAACATCACTCGCTGGGCCCCAACGGCATCTGCATACGCTTGGTATCCTGCGGCAGTGTTTACCATGAACACGAAGTTTGATGACTGGTTGGCAGCCAACAGGGGAAGGATTGCACGTATTTGTGTGCGTTGGACCACGACAAGAACGAAATCATACCGATCGTCGGATGCAAGTGATGCAATCGCCTTGACAGGAAACCGTTCCACTGTGGAAGAGGTCGATTCGCGCAATTCCAGCCCGTTCTTCCTTATGGATTCCAAACGATCGCCTCTGGCCAGCAGGGTAACATCGTTACCGGATCCGGCCAATTTGCCGGCAAACAGACTCCCGATCGCTCCTGCTCCAACAACCAGAATTCTCATGCCTTATCCTCCTATCCAAACTTAACTCGGCCTCATTATAAACAATAATACTGAACTCCTAAAGAAACATCTTTATTCTCCACGCCTACGCTGAACAGATCCTGCGTGTACAGGAAATGACTCCCGGCACCAAGAAGGAAATCCTCATTCAGCCTGAGAACAGGGCTTCCAGGCTATCTGTGATGGAAAATGTGAGAACGTGGTGCCAGGAAGGATTTTTCTCCCACGCGCTTCAATAATCTCCCACTAATACATATCCATGGGAGATTATGTGTGGGCAGGATTCCGTACGTAGGTGGTGTTCCTGCCTCCGCCTTGGCGGAGTATGAATCCTTCTTCCTTGAGCTGCTTGAGTGCGGCCTCCACCGAAGAGCTGCCGATGCTCGGACAGAGCTCGAGAATCTGAGCCTTGGTGAAAACTCCCAGAGTGTTTCCGACAACAGTTCGTACGATTTCGTACGGGGTACTCTTGCGATCAACCGAACCGAGTCTTTCCTCAAGGTCCCTATAGCAGTTCAGGACGATACCAAGGAAATACTTAATGAAGGGAATATAATCATTCTCACCCTCATGCCATCCGCTGGAGACTTTCCCCAACACATCGTAGTACATATCCTTGGTCTTCTCGATTTTCTGCTCGAGGCTGATATACTTGCCTACAAAGAAACCGCTTTGGTACAACAGCAGCGTGGTAAGCAACCGGCTCATGCGTCCGTTGCCGTCATTGAACGGATGGATACACAAGAAATCACAAATGAAAATCGGAACCAGGAGCAGCGGATCAAGCACCTGCTTATCGAGCGACTGGCGATAGTTTGCACAGATCGCATCCACTGCCTCTGGTGTCTCGAATGGTTCAAGAGGAGTGAATCGGGTGAAAGAGCTTCCGTCCGCATGGAGCTCGTTGATATAGTTCTGGGTGTTCTTGAACTTCCCCCCAAAGGTCTTGTCGGTATATGCAAGCAGGTCCCGGTGCAATTGCAGGATGATATCTCGCTTGAGCGGGATATGTTCGTAGCTTTCGTGGATCGTATTCAGGACATCCCGATAACCGGCAATTTCTTGTTCATCGCGGTTTCGGGGTGTAGTCCTCTCTTCCACCAGTTGACGCAACCGTGCGTTCGAGGTTCCGATGCCTTCGATCCTGTTGGAACTGTCGGTGCTCTGTATCTTCGCTACCTCGATCAACCGCTCCAGTTCAACCGGTTTCTGCCTGAGGTACAGCTCCTGTTTGCCCTTGTGTTCGCGAATCTGAGCGACAAACGAAAGTATCTCGCCGTCCCAAGAGCTTTCCCTCAACCTGATGTAATCGAATTGGTGCATCTTTCTCCCACCCCTATTGCTTTTCTCCCACAGAATACTCTTTTTTGGGAGATAGTCAACCCTAGTGGGAGGACTTCCAGGCTGTCTATGATGGGTTATGTGGAAACATGGTGCCAGAAAGGAGTTCCAATGCTCATTCAGTAAGAAATTGGAGCACGCGTACTAAATCTTCCCTTTCCCTTGGCCGAACCTAAGTTTGGCGACGGGTCAAATCTCAGATACACAGAAAAAAGTATGGAATTGTAACAAGTTTTTTCTCTATAGAGATAAAACTATTTACTATTTGCAATCTCGTGGTATACTCTCCCTATGGATACTCAAGAACAATTGCTGATACCGAGAAAAGAATACCTACAGCAATTGATCGCCTGGCGTGAGAAGCGCCTCATCAAGGTGATCACCGGCGTCAGACGCTGTGGAAAATCGACGTTATTCTCGCTGTTCATCAGACACCTCAAGGAACAGGGGGTGCAAGACAGACAGATAATATCGATCAACCTTGAAAATATCGAGTATGAACATCTTCTCGATTATCACGCATTGTACCGCCACATCAAGGAATTATTGCAGACTGACGTCAATACCTACGTCTTCATCGATGAAATCCAGCAATGCGAAGGTTTCGAGAAGGCCGTCGATAGTCTCTTCCTCAAGGACAACGTCGATCTGTACATCACAGGGTCGAATGCCTACATGCTCTCAGGAGAATTGGCTACATTGCTTTCCGGCAGATATGTGGAAATCCAAATGCTTCCCCTCTCCTTTAGCGAATACCTTGATTTCACCCATGATGGAATTGACAATCTCAACTCTTCATTCAACCGGTACTTGAAACATGGGGCCTTTCCCTATGTACCGAGGCTGGAGCAACAGGCTTCGATAATCAGGACCTATATCGAGGGAATCTACACCACGATACTGATCAAGGATGTGGCACAACGCAAGGCTATCACCGATATCACCCTACTTGAGCGTATCATCAAATTCCTGGGAAGCAGTATAGGAAGTCCCATCTCGGCAAAGAAAATCTGTGACACCATTATCTCAAGCGGAAGGAAGATATCGGTCAATACGGTGGATGCATATCTTCAGGCACTGCTGGACAGTTACATCTTCTACAAGGTCGACCGGTACGATATCAAGGGCAAGAACTTCCTCAAGACATTGGGCAAGTACTATATAGTCGATTTGGGACTACGGAACCATCTCCTGGCGAATTCAGAATCGGATATCGGACATCAGATCGAGAACATTGTATACCTTGAACTCGTCAGACGTGGATACCAGGTTTCCATCGGCAAGCTGGCGGAGAAGGAGGTCGATTTTGTGGCAACTTCGCAGGAGGGGCGCTCCTATTTCCAGGTATCTGCTTCGGTCCTTGATGGCAACACCCTCGAACGCGAGCTGGCACCGCTCCAAGCGATACAGGACAATCATCCCAAAGTGCTGCTGACCTTGGACGAGATAGGTGCAGGCAGCAACCATGAAGGCATCCAGCAGAAAAACTTGTTACAGTGGCTTATCGCAAGATAGATGCCGAACGTCTCACGGTATCAGGTAGGAACTCCGATATCGGTATAAAACAAACTCTTGAAATCTTCCGTAACAACTTTTGTTTGTTGTCAATAATTCTCGACTTATCTCTTGTTAACTTTCTTATTAAAAGTACTTATAGAAAATGGTTTTCCATGACCAGGGTAAAGGATATTGATATCCAACTTCTTCAGTTTATGTATGCTTTTGTTAAAGTCTTCAAGATTATCGATATAATTGAAACCCGCGAAATTGTACATCAAGTCACCGCAAAATAAATCGCCTTCGTTTGTCAGTACACCAATGGATCCCTTTGAGTGCCCCGGAAGATGAATTACTTTTGCCGATAAACCAAACTCAGAGAGATTTTGTCCTTCCTGCAAGTACATGTCAGGCTTAAACGTCTCAAAAACACTATTCTTACCGAAAGCAAGAGTGACTAATCTGAAAGTAAAAGAGATTTTATCAGGTTTTGACTTCCGATTCCACGACATATCACCATTCTCAACCATCTTAGAATCCTCAAAGTGCATTGCGATTTTCGCACCGTAATTTTCTCTAAGAAACTTGCAATTTCCAGCATGATCTGAATCGCCATGAGTTAAAATAACAAGCTTTAACTTTTTAGGTACTTCTCCGGGCTTATTGAGTGCTTTTTTCAGTACTTCATCAAGAAACATACGTTTTGTGGAAAATCCGGTATCTATAAGCACAAAGCCATCATCTACTTCGATCAAATAACAGTTCACCCCACCTACATCGATTATTTCCATACCTTTTGACATGGCTTTTTTTCCTTCTATTTTTTTAATTGTTTACATGAACCTAAGTTCCACGGATGTTTTGTGTTAACGTCAATGATCACCTTTTCACGAAAAATTTACACTGGTTCTCACACATTGCAACATTATGTACCACAATCTTTCAATCATTGAACCTTTGGGGCAAAGATACTTGTTAAACTCTGTAGTATTCTCTCAAGAATTGAATTGAATATATCGGGTCTCTCCAGCATCGGATAATGTCCCGAATTGTCGATTTCCATAAAGTTGTAATCTTGGAAGTACTTTTCATTGCTTTCCCTATTGGTCGGAGAATAACTACAATTGATGGACCTGACAGGGATTCGACCTCTTCTGGCAATGTTCTTGATGTCCATCTTGTATAAGGGCTCAATCACCCGGATTGCCAACTCGGAATCGTTCTGTAGAAATTCCTTCTGAAGCCTTTCTTTGATCACTGGGGGTGTTGAACTGGAGAAAAGGAACTTTGGCAACATGTTTTCAACCGCGTTCTTGAAATCTTCCCTATAGTTGACCAGAAGCACCTTCTCAGCCTGATCGAGGTCCATCAACTGATCCATGTTCTTCAAGGTGTCGACCAGTACAACTGAACTGGTTTTGTTGGAATAAGAGGCAGCTTCAAGGGCATAGGCGCCAGACATGGAATGACCAATCAAGATGAATCCGTCCGCATCCACGATATCAAGAACCGCAAGAATATCCTCAGCATACCGACTGCTTGTCCAGTCGACCCTGTTTTTCCCGGATTTTCCATGTCCAGCAAGTTCCAGACAAACAACTGTGTACTGTTTGCTGAAATACTTTTTCTGCTCATCCCACCAATGTTCATTACCCAACCAACCGTGGATAAAGACCAGTGCAAGTCTCCCATGTCCGCTGACGCTGTAGTGGATATTCACACCATCGTTAGATACTACGAAATTTTCCATGATCCTAGTCTCCTCATGCAATCGAATTGGTCCATCGTTATTCCACCCGTGTGGTTTTTCTCCTACAGAACACCCTATCTTGGGAGATAGTCAACCCTTGAGGGCGAATAACTCATAAATAAGATCTTATGTGGAAACGTGGTATCGGGAAGGATTTCCGCATTTCCCCGCTGGTGATAATAGATGTTTTGATAGGGAAGAGGGGTCCGAAGCAATTGGAATGGAAAATTACTTCTTGAACCCCTTGTTTCCTATCTTTTGCAGTCTCGATTGCATCAACTCGATACTGGAGTGGATCGCGATGAAGACAATAAAGATTTCCAATCTGCCAAGAACCATCGCGAACATCTCAACGAGCAAAGCCGCGTTTCCAAGATTCGCATTTGTAATACCAATGGATAGGCCAACAGTACCAAACGCCGAAGCAAATTCAAAAAGTGCGTCGAGTAGGTTGGCATTTGCCGTTGCCGCAAGCAGGATGGTCCCAACGCCAATTATTGATAGATAACATAATATATGGGCGGTAGTCTCCAGAATCAACTTGTCATCAATCATATGCTTGCCCTGAGCCTTGTAGAAAAATCCCGGGTGGATGCTTCTGACAGGATTGATTCGTGTACGAAAGTTCAGCGCTATGACTTTGATGCCAATATACACCCGTTCCAGCTTCATTCCCCCCGCAGTTGAACCTATCCCCCCTCCGATAAGCATCATGATGATTATCACCCCAAGTGAAGATGGAGCCATTCCTCGAAAATCAATTGTAGAGTAACCAGTCGTTGAAAGCGCGGAAATCACATTGAATGTGGCAAGTTTGAATGATTCCATTCCCATAAACTGAGGGCTTCGCTGCAATCCGAACGCAAAGACAGGTATCCCGATACAAAGAAGTCCGAGCAGTAGCTGTACTTCGCTGACACGTACCACTTGTCTCAATCTCATTCTGAAGATGAGGAAAAGCACGGCAAAATTGGTTGTCCCAAACAGCATGAGAATGATTGTCACCAGCTCGATTCCGAGGCTGTTGTACTCTCCGATGCTTCCCAATCGAGTTGAAAACCCACCGGTAGACAGTGCACACATCGCATGTAACAATGATTCGAAGATATTCATACCGACGATGTGGTAGAGCAGAATGCCCGCTACCAACAATCCCCCATACATCAGAAAGATAAGCTGGGTGGTTTTTCTCAAATTGGGTAGGAGTTTGTCGGAATGCCCTTCAGCATGGTAGAGTCTCATCGATTGTTTTTCTTGTATAAACATGTTCATCATCATCACAAACCCTAGACCGCCACAGAATTGCATGAAACTCCGATGAAACAGGAATATCCGAGGTGTGGTGGATGTATCCATCACTGACAGACCTGTCGTCGTCCATCCACTTATCGATTCGAACAAGGACTGGACCAACCGCAATTGACCACTTGAGAAAAACGGGAATGCACCGACAAGCATACCCCAGACCCATGCGAAAAGAACAATGATGCTACTATGTTGCATCGATGATTTCCAGCCGAAATTTTCTACAGTGCTACTCCTTCTTCGACCATACAGGAATAGCAGAAAGCCACAAAGAAGAGAGAATGAGGCAGGAACAATAAAGCTGCTGGCAAACCGGTGGTCCTGCATACCAAATGGAATGACTAACAATGGAATGGCAACCAGAATGCCGATCAGCATCATGAATTTGCCCACACTCGAGATTTTGGAAATTGAATATTCCATGGTCTCACCTTCCCGCTAAAGCTTTGATTGCCGGGATTTCCTGTTGTTGTCCGGCAATCAGCACAAGGGTGTCTCCCATCGATATTCTGGAATTACCCCGTGGCACCAGAGCTTCATCACCACGCAATATGCAACCGATGATAACTTCAGATGGCAAATCGATTTCCCATAACTGCTTATCCACAGCCGGAGAATATCCATCGATGCAAACTTCCACAATTTGGATGTTTCCACCCTGTATAGGGATGATATTGGTGATGTCGGTGATGAATGCCTGTTGCTCGATGATGCTCGTGACCGTCGAAATGGTGCATACCGCCCTATCAATTCCCATTGCATAGAAGAATTCGATTTTCTTCGGGTCCGAGACAACAGCGACAGTTTTCTTTACAGAGAACTGGGTCTTACACAACTGACATATCATGAGATTATCCTCATCATTGGGTGTCAAGGCGATCGCAATATCCACATTGCGTATGTTTGCATCTTCCAGAACATATGGTTTTGTTCCGTCGCCTTGAACGACCGATATCCCTGGTATCTCATAAAGGGATAGACAGTCTTCGTACGACTCGTTTATGACGATGACTTCGTACCCTTTTCTCAATATGGATTTGGCTAGAATAATTGCTTTTTTGTGGCCCCCAACTATCACTATCGACTTTTTCATCTATTATCCTCCCCTTCTGTATCAACAATTTGATCGACCACAGGATCATCCGCTGATAAAAGTTGACCAATCCTCTCTTGGGATAATGAAACAGGACAGAAGGTTTGTATTCCCTTTGAATTGAAGATACCTTCCTTATCTCTATCAACGACTCGTGCGATCACTCGTTTAACTGAGAACAGATGCACTGCCAACTGGGCCACCATGTTGTTGGTATTGTCGTCGTTTGTCACAACGAGCAAGGTCGCAGCCTTCTGCATCCCGATTTCTTTTAGTTTATCAAGATCAAGCGCATCCCCAACTACCGACATGCCTCCGTAGTGTGGTGATAGACGACGGAAAGCATCCTTGTCCTTATCTAGTATCAGAACATCGCCTCCACTATCCGAGATCTTATCCGCAATCGATGCTCCCAACTTGCCGCACCCGATAATGATCGTGAATGAGGATGATTTTTTCTTTTGTGGTTTTAATTGCATGGGTATTCTGATTCCTCCTCGGCATAGCCCTTTTCACCTGGTTTCAACCCGGAACATTCCATTCTGACTTCATGCGACTTGCAATCACTCTCATCTATCGCATACGCACCGTGTGAAAACAGTGTTGCGTAGGTCTCAAGATTATGGATGGCCGGTGCATGGGATGGGTCTAACGACAAGGCTGCCCGAAAGTGTTTCAGCGCCAGGAGATGCTCTCCCCGTTTCTCCAATAGAACTCCATACAGGTTGTGCGGATCAGGCAAATGCGGAAATCTTTCCATCATTCTTATCGTCCGCCTCTCGCATTCATCATAAGCTCGCTGTAATAACAGTTTCCGTATGATGTCGCAATATTTTTGAATCTCAATATCAGTTCTTTCTTGCATATCCATACTTCAGCTCCTTAAAGGTTATTACCTTCTTTCAAGCATCCATATAATAGCAATTTGTATATGAGGCTCCCGTGAGAACGACTGGGATCTTGTGAGAATTGTGTGAGATTTACTCTTATTAGACTATTCTGGGTATATTCCTACGTTGTGGATGGGGCTTATTCATCGACAAGACGATAACCAACACCGATTTCAGTCAAAATATACCGGGGGGTTGCAGGATTACGCTCGATCTTTCGTCGCAGTCCCGCCATCAAGGCCCGCAAGGCTTGGGTGTCGTTGGTATGTCCAATACCGTACAGTTCCTGAAGAAGACTCTTCGTGGTGACCACCCTGCCAATATTCTTGAACAGGTAGGAAAGAAGTGCATACTCCAGCGGAGTGGTATGCAACTCTTTCCTTTCCAAGTACACCAATCGCTTGCTAAAGTTGATGGTCAACTCCTCTACAGTAACACTTGTCTCAGACTTCAGGCCATCCAACCTTTCCCTATGCCGCAAGGCGACGCGTATTCTTGCTAATAATTCCATCGTGGAGAAGGGTTTCGTCAGGTAATCGTCCGCCCCATGGTCCAATGCTGATATCTTGTCCTTATCCTGGTCACGGGCTGAAATGACAATTATGGGCATTTCAGACCATTCCCGGATTTTCTTTATCACTTCCAACCCATCAAAATCGGGAAGACCTAGATCAAGTAGGAGCAGATCGGTCTGGCCGGTGACCAGCTGTGACAAACCATCTTGTGCCGAACTGGCGGTGGAAACCGTGAATCCTACCTGCTCCAATGCGAATTGCAGAAATTTTCGTATCTGTCCGTCATCCTCGACAACAAGGATTTTTTCCTTTTTATTTTGCATAGGCAAGTCTCCCGTCAACCATTGCTCGTAGTCTCATCCTCGTCTGGCAGATCAATCTGAAGGGGAAGTGAAAAGAAGAGTTCCGCTCCAGGACCATCTGCCCTGTTGCTGGCCTTGATTGTTCCTCCGTGTGCAACGACGATTGATTCGCAGATTGAGAGCCCCAACCCGATTCCCCGGCGTTTTTCCTTCTTGTCGCTTTGGCTGGTAAAGAACATCTGGAAAATATAGGGCAAATCCGTTGGGGAGATCCCTTTTCCCCTGTCTGCGATATGAAACTCAGCACGCTTCTCTGTTTCATTCTCCACTACCGAGATACAAATCTCTTCGTCGGGTTGTGTGTGTTTGACGGCATTGTCCAGAAGGTTGATGAGAACTTGCTCGATGAGTTTCGCATCCATGGGAACCATCAGAATCTCGTTGGGAATATTCACCCTGACAGATCGGTCAGCCAATCGGTTCGCCATTGCCTTGATTGCCGCTCCCACCACTTCTTCGACAACTTCCAGCTGTTTCTCTGGAACCAGTTTGCCCTCATGCAATCGGGTGAGTGCCAAGATGTTCTCCACCAATGAATGCAACCGCTCTGCATCATTATAGATATTGTTGGCCAACATGTGTGCATCTGCTTCGGGGTCAGTCACTCCCATGATCATTTCGGAGGTACCCATGATACTCGAAAGAGGAGTCCGGAAGTCATGAGATATCGCTCGCAGCAGATTACCACGGTATCGCTCTTGTGTTGCCTCCTCCTTCAATCTTTGCCGTTCGAATACACTCTTCACCCTATCCATCGCCAGGGCAGTGCTTTCAATCATCGAATGAAGCAGTCTCATCTGGGAATCATTCATAAGGGACGCATCCGAATTGGGTATCCGTAGGACACCGAGGATCGTATCACGGCCATACAACGGCCAATCATGGAATTCCTCACCTACATTGAATTCGGTTCTCAATCCAGCGATCTGATGTTTCAATGTCTGGGGGTCATGAACCTCACGACGAATCTGTTTGTCTTTCATCTGTTGCTGAATAAACGTATTCTCCGGTTCTTGCAATTCTGTATATACCAGACAAGCAGCTTGGCATTTGAAAAGCTTGCTGATCATCTCGACCACCGTACTGACGATTTCCGAGATTTCTGTGGCATCGGTCAAGCGACTGGTCAATCGGTATAAGGCATTCGCATCGGCTTCTCTCCCACGCGCAATCTCTGCATTCATTTTGATTTTGGACGTGAGTGTGCTGGTGATGAAGGCGGTGGCCATCATAATGGCAAAGGTAATGAGGTAGCTCGAATCATAGACGGACAGGGTGTAATAAGGTTCGGTGAAAAAATAATTGAACGCTCCGGTAGCAAATACGGAACTGGTGAGACCATAGGCGTAACCGCCGGTGAATCGTGAAATCAGGAGAACTCCCAATATGTACAACAAGACGATGTTGGTTTCAGGGAAGCCGACTGTGCGGAATAATAGACCGACCAGGGTCATTCCGATGAGAATTGTGATGAATAAGAATACGTGCCAAAATTTTTTCTTTCTTTCTTTCTTCTGTTTCATTTTGCCTTCTATATGTCGCAGTATTCCCCCACAAGGAAACAGGTGCTTCCTTCAGAATTAGTTATACCTCATGTATGCTCTGTATTCCAGCCTATCGGCAAACCTGAGTCAAGTTTACTATGCATCTGATTCACATACTTATTGTATGTATATTTAATATTTTATGAACCAAAGAGTATCGGAGGATGCCTTCAGGGAACATCATCCTGCCCCCTGGACAGGAACCAATCAAAGTCGGTTGTCCAAAACCTTCATTGCTTCTACCGTGTTTGTATAGACACCAAAGAAAGAGACATGCCGCACCGCATCGTTACCGTCCAGACCTTCGCGGAATACATCACACAGAGGATCGACATCGGGGATTTCGACGATGACATAGCAAACAGGATCTATGATGCGCCCTGAAATGATATGTATCAACACCCCAGGGCAAGCTCTGGAAAGTGGAGGCTCCGCCTCCCGTGCCGCCCCACGGGCATGGACATGGTACAATGAAGCGGACATCAAGGTTAGCTATTTTGAAGGAGGTGCCAGAAGATGCTCCGAATACGAACGGGCAAAGATGAAACATGAGAATTCATTGTTGCAGATGGAGTTCTTACAGGTCATAAGAAAATTCTAAACTTGTTGTCTAGTTTTTCTTGACCTGGTCAACACGAATTGCCGATCGTCTCTGGACAGGCAAAAGGACTGTTTTATAGAATGGAGGATAATATGGAACAAACTAAACAGAAATCAAAGACGTACCATTTGGACACTATTGGCAAGGTACACCGGGACAAGCACGGGATGTACCTGCAGATCGACGAACCTTACCGACCAGCATTGGAAGGCCTGGATGGATTCAGTCATGCGCAGGTTCTCTGGTGGTTCGATAAAAGCGATGATGAGGCTTCGCGTAGCACAACAAAGTTCAATCCACCGTTCGATGCTCCGATTTTGGGAGTATTCGCGCTCAAGGCACCAACCAGACCGAATCCGATTGGCCTGAGCACAGTCAGGATCGTATCGGTAGACATGGCGTCCGGCATTGTCATGATTCCACGCATTGATGCCTTTGACGGCACTCCACTTCTCGATATCAAACCGTACTTGCCCTCTTTCGACAGAGTTGACAACACACGTGTACCGAATTGGGCGGCACATTGGCCTGACTCGATGCCAGAAGACGGCATATCACTTGATCCCGGTCCAAATTAGTGGAAAAAAAGGAGTGCTCTGCAGGTTGCATGGAGCTCCTTCGTTCCCGCCCATAACCAAAAAATTTCCTTTTATGCTATACTCTTCCCTGTATTTCGCTTCATAGGGAGGACGCGCTTTTCATGGACATGCTTCGCTGCGTCGTCGAGCGCATCACATTCCAGAACTCGGAGAACGGCTATACTGTCCTCAAGGGCAAGGCGAAAGGATACCAAGAAATGGTGACCGTCGTCGGCCCGATGCCCTCGGTGGTCGTAGGCTCGGTGCTCAGCTTGCAGGGATTCTGGAAGAACGACAGCACCTATGGGCCGCAGTTCATCGTGCAAGTATTCGAGGAGACCCTCCCCGCCACTGTCTACGGCATCGAGAAGTACCTCGGTTCTGGCTTGATCAAAGGAATCGGTCCCATCTTCGCCAAGAAAATCGTCAGCACTTTCGGAAGTCAGACCCTTGAGGTCATCGAGGCCGATGTGGAACGCCTGCTGGAGATCCGCGGCATCGGCAAGGTCCGCGTCGATCGTGTGAAGAAAAGCTGGCAAGAGCAAAAGGAAATCAAGAACATCATGCTCTTTCTCCAAAGCCACGGAATAAGCACCAGTCACGCGACGAAGATCTTCAAGACCTACGGCACGGACAGCATCACCGTGGTCAAGGAGAATCCCTATAAGCTCGTCGACGACATTTGGGGCATTGGGTTCAGGACTGCCGATACCATCGCGGAAAAGCTGGGGGTGGCGAAGGATGCCGCTGTCAGATTTCGCTCGGGTTTGCTCTATACCCTCAACTTGATTTCGGAGGAAGGGCATTGCTTTGCGGTCTCGGACCAGCTGTTCAAAGCCGCTACCGATTTGCTCGATACCACAACCGAGAAACTCCAGCCGATATTGGCCGACATGGCACGATGCGAGGATGTGATCGTCGAGAACGAGTCCATATACCTTCCGCCCTTCTATTTTTCCGAGATCGGTGTAGCCAAGAAAATCAGGACACTGATCGCCACGCCAAGGAAAAAGCACATCGATAATTTCCGGGTAATCGAACGCATGAAGAAGCCGAAAGATGACGGCATCATCTATGACGAAATCCAGCTCGAGGCGATTGGAACGGCAGTGACGAGCAAGTTCATGGTGCTTACCGGCGGTCCCGGGACCGGCAAGACCACCACTACGCTCGGCATCATCCAGGCATTCCGGGCATCGGGGCTGCAAGTATTATGCGCAGCACCTACCGGCAGGGCTGCCAAACGGATGAGCGAAGCTACCGGTATGGAAGCCAAGACCATCCACCGTTTGCTTGAGTTCAAACCACCGCAGGGTTACCAAAGGAATGCGGACAATCTGCTCGAAGGGGACGTGTTGATCCTCGACGAGTGCTCGATGATCGACATCATCCTCATGCACAACCTGCTCAAGGCGGTGCCGGACGGCATGACGCTCCTCATGGTCGGTGACACAGACCAGCTCCCCTCGGTGGGCGCGGGGAATGTCCTGAACGACATCATCGCCTCAGGGATCGTGCCGGTGGTGAAGCTGCAGCGTATCTTCCGTCAGGCACAAGGTAGCCGGATCATCATGAATGCCCACCGCATCAACCAGGGCAAGGGCATTGATATCGTCAACAGGCGCGCTTCCGATTTCTTCTACATTGAAACCGCCACACCCGAGGAGGCATTGGAGAAGATAGTTGAGTTGGTGACCACACGCCTGCCCGCATACTACCAAACCGATCCGATCCGGGATATCCAGGTGCTCACCCCCATGCAACGGGGGATAGTGGGAGCCGCGAACCTAAACAGGATGTTGCAGGAACGACTGAATCCCAACACGGAGACATCGGCCAAACCAAGTCTCAGCCGCGCGGGTATCGAGTATCGGCTGCACGACAAGGTGATGCAGATCAAGAACGACTACGACAAGGATGTCTTCAACGGTGACATCGGAGCCATCACGGCTG
>PGXU01000114.1 GCA_002839335.1 Spirochaetae bacterium HGW-Spirochaetae-4 | reverse complement strand
CCCCGCCATATCCTTGAATCCAGTTCCGGTCAACAGGACACAGACCGACACGTCGCTACCGTACCGTTTCTTCAACAGGTCCGCATCCTTGCGAATCCCGGCCCAAGCGCAGGCAGCCGCAGGCTCGACAAATATTCCCGCCCGGCTGGTCAATTCCATCTGCGCTTCCAGGATTTCAGTATCGGTCACTTCGGTGGCCCACCCGTCGGTCTCGTTGATATAACGCACAGCCATGCGGCCGTTCGCAGGCGATGAGACGCTGATGGAATCGGCGCGTGTCGTTGCGGACACGTTGGTGTACGAACCGGTTTTCCAGGCTTGCGCGATGGCATTCGACCGGGTCGACTGCACGCAGACCACCTGGGGAATCCTATCGATCAAACCTGCCGCGTGCAGGTCGATGAACCCCTTGCACACACCGGCGTAAATACACCCGTCACCGACCGGAACGTATACGACTTCGGGAACCTTCCGGCCAAGCTGGAGGAATAGTTCGATCGATACGCTCTTTTTCCCCTCGACCGTCATGGGATTGTATGCCGTGTTGCGGTTGATGCCCCCGAAGCGCTCCGTGTAGGCGATCGACAATGCGAACGCATCGTCATACGACCCCTTCACCGGTACCACTGTGGCACCGTACAACACACTCTGCATCAATTTGTTCACCGGTGCGGTCTCGGGAACGAACAATACGATCTCCAATCCATATGCGGCCCCAGCACAACTCATGGCCGCGCCAGCGTTGCCGGTCGATGCCAGGGCAATCTTGTTCTCCCCGTGTGCGATCGCCTGTGCCGCGATCAGTTGCGAAGCCCTGTCCTTGAAGGAGCCGGATGGCAGCGCGCTGTCAAGCTTTATCGAGAGGTTCGGCAATCCGTACTGCTCACGCAATCGCTTGGGATAGGCAATGGGGGTCTCTCCGATAGGGAAACACTCCTTGTCGGGAACCTGGTACGGGAAGAAGTCGTAGAAGGAGAGGTCCTGTTTGGTGGACAATGCCTTCGCATCGTCCGCATCGAGACGCACGATCAGATTCCCTTTGCGAAATTCGTTCGCATCGGGAACCAATGCCGCACAGTCGGAACAGGTATACATGACCTCTTCGGAAACAAATTCCTTGCCACAATCGTTGCACACATACTTGAAACGCATGTCGAATCCTCCATAAGGGAAAAACGCCGGACCTGTCGGCCCGGCGTCTTGAAACGGCGTCGGTTGCTACAGCAGCCCGACTTCCTTGTTGAATGCCTCGATCATTTCGTCGATCTTGTCGGCAAGCGCCGGAAGCTGGGACCAGTAGCTCTTGTCGTACCACTGGGCATTGATCTCTTCGTAGGTCTTGCCCTGCTGCTCTACCCATGTGTAGTACTTGAGGTTGTGGACACGCAAGCGGTCGTAGTAGCCGAGTTCCTCCGTGTTGTCCAACCCTTGGTGGAGCAGGCTTGCGGCGTGGACCTTTGCCGCATCGATAGCGGTGAAGGGACCCTGCTGTTCGGTGAGCTCGTCCAAGCGGGAGGTGTACATTTCGGAACTGTCGGTCAGGATGGTGAACACCACATCGTCCTCATCCATCTCGTAGAATTTGGCCATCTTGATAGCGCTGAGCATGTTGCCTACACCGCTGATACCGAATAGCGACAAATTCGCGATGTCGGCATCGGAGATACCGATTCCCTTGAGGTATTCGAGACCTGCCGGTTCGTTGAACAAACGATAGATGTCCATGCAATCCTGGTCGTCGATCGCGGTGATCATGTCGGTATTCTTGACATTGTGGATCCAGGGAACGTGCTTGTCGCCGATTCCCTCGATGCGGTGGCCGCCGAATCCGTTGCGGAGCAATGTCGGGCACTGCAAGGCCTCACTGGCTGTGATCTTGATGTTCGGATAGGTGTCCTTCAACTTGTCTCCGGCTGCGAGCGTTCCGCCTGAACCGGTGGACGATGCGTAACCACGCACATTCTCGGCCTTTACGCCAAGCTTTTCGAGGACCTCGACCATGGCGGCTCCAGTTACCGTGTAGTGCCACAGATAGTTCTCGAACTTGTCGAACTGGTTGAAGATAACAATTGAAGCACCGCGCTCGGCGTCGAGTTCGTGGCACTTGTCGAAAATCTCCTTGACGTTCGATTCGCAACCGGGAGTCGCGATGATTTCGCCGGCGATCGACTTGAGCCAATTGAACCGTTCCTGGCTCATCTCCTCGGGCAGGATCGCGATCGATTTGCATCCGAGCAACGCACTGTTGTAGGCGCCGCCACGGCAATAGTTGCCGGTCGACGGCCACACGGCCTGTTGGTTCACGGCATCATAGTTGCCGGAAACGAGGGCAGGAGCCAGACATGCGTAGGTGGCACCGACCTTGTGGACACCGGTTGGGAACCACTTGCCGACCAATGCGAGTACGCGGGCCTTGGTGCCGGTTATGGCTTTGGGAATCTCGATATAATTGACCTCGCCGAAGACTCCACCTTTTTCGACTGCTTCATTTTTCCAGTTGATGCGGAACAGGTTTTCGGAGTGGACGTCCCACAATCCCATACCGCTCAGGGCCTGCTTGACCTTCCCGGGAGTTTTGGATGGGTCGACCATTTGTGCGAAAGTCGGCAACAACACGCCCTTTTCGCGGCAGAGCTTGACGTTTCTGGCACGAACCTCTTTGTTCATGTTCAGATTGATCAGATTATACACGATGATACCTCCATGGATTCACTTGTTCGGAATATATGCAATTACACTAGCACGGGTTTCATGAAAATGTAAATATGGAAAATTTAAATTTGCCAATGACTGAAATTCGAAAGATAAATTGAGTTATCCATAATATTTTACAATTCTTGTAGGGGATGTAAACCATTGGGTTGAAATGTGTAATATATCAAAAAACGGTCCTTTTCTGTTGCAAAATGTTGCAAAAATGATTGACTTCCGGCGAATCTCCTTTACAATAGGAAATGGAGCTTCCGCTCCCGCGAACCCTGTCCCAAGGAGCTGTTACTGTTATGGGAGACATCATGCGACCCGTTCCCTTCGAGGAACTCATCAATAGGATTTTTTCCGAATATCGCCAATCGAACACCATATTCGGAATTCACCAGGACCAATTCTGCACGCCTGATCCCAGCAAGGGGATCACCGTATTCGGCCAGAAGTGTGCGACCCCGCTCGGGCCTGCCGCAGGACCCCATACCCAGCTTGCCCAGAACATCGTCGCCAGTTATCTGGTCGGCGGTAGGTTCATGGAGCTCAAGACTGTGCAGAAGATGGACACGCTGGAGATCGACAAACCGTGTATCGATGCCCGGGATGAAGGGTACAACGTGGAGTGGTCGACGGAATATACCTTGCCGAAAGCCTACGAGGAATACGTGAAGGCCTGGGTATTGCTGCATGTGATCGAGAGCTTGCTCAACGGCGGCAAATTCGAGAAGCCTTCGTTTATCTTCAATATGAGCGTCGGATACGACCTCGAGGGAATCAAGACTCCCAAGATGCAGACATTCATCGATTCCATGATCGATGCATCGACCTCGGAATCCTTCTCCAATTGCATCGAATCCCTTACAGCGATCATTTCCGAAGGTGCCTTCCTGGAAGGAACCGCCTGGGAAGGGTTGGAAAAGAAGCTTTCCGGCTTGCCGGCCAAGATTTCGAGGACCATCAGCCCGTCGGTGACCATCAGTACCATGCACGGTTGTCCTCCCCATGAGATCGAAGCCATCTGTACCTACATGCTTTCCGAAAAGAAACTCAACACATTCGTGAAACTGAATCCGACATTGCTTGGATTCGATACCGTTCGCGCTATCCTCGATGATCTCGGATACGACTATGTCGGCCTGAAGCGCGAATCCTTCGACCATGACCTGCAATATGGCGATGCGGTCGCGATGCTGCATCGGCTGGTCGATCTCGCAGCTTCCAAGAACCTCGGGTTCGGCGTGAAGCTTACCAACACCCTTGGATCGGTAAATGACCAGGGAGTGCTTCCCGGTGCCGAAATGTACATGTCCGGACGCACGTTGCTACCTATCAGCACCGGTGTCGGCGCATTGCTTTCCAAGGAATTCGGTGGAAAACTCCCCATTTCCTACAGCGGCGGAGCGAATGCCACCACCGTGCTCGATATCTTCGAGACAGGAATCCGCCCCATTACGGTGGCTACCGACATGTTGAAACCCGGCGGGTATGTGCGCATGAAGCAGATGGTCGCAATCCTTGAACAGAAGGGCACCACTTGGTCTGCCAAGCAGATCGATGTCGCCAAACTGGAGAAGTTGGCTGCCTCGGCCCGCCAGCGCGAGAGCGTGCAGAAGGATTTCCGTGGGACGGACGAAGTGAGCGTACCCGGCAAATTGCCGTTGACCGACTGTTATGTCGCGCCTTGTGTACAGGCTTGTCCGATCCACCAGAATGTACCCGACTATATCTATCTGGTTGGAAAAGGCCGGTACGCCGATGCGTTGGAAGTCATCTACGATACCAATGCCTTGCCGAACCTCACCGGTTACATTTGCGACCACCAGTGCCAATACCATTGTACCCGGCTCGACTTTGAAGGGACGGTGCAGATACGCGAGATGAAGAAGATCGCCGCCGAACAGGGCTTCGCCGAATATATCAAGCGTTGGGAAAAGCCGGAGGATGCCACGGTGAAGGCTGCCGTAATCGGTGCGGGACCCGCAGGCCTTTCGGCCGCCTACTTCTTGGCACGGGCTGGCTTTGCGGTCACCGTATTCGAACGTGAGCAGAATGCCGGGGGAGTCACCCGCAATGTCATTCCGGGTTTCCGGTTCCCCGAAAGTGCGCTGCAGGCCGATATCGATTTCATCGCCGCCCATGGTGTGGCGTTCAAATTCGGTGCCGAACGCAACGAAGTCACTGTCGATGCCCTGCATACCGCCGGGTATGACCACCTGTTCTATGCGATCGGTGCGGAAGTCGACAATGAGATTCCGCTCACCGGGGATCGCAGCCGTATCCGGCCTTCGTTGCATTTCCTCAATGCCTTCCGAAAGGATCCCTCCAAGCTCTCGCTGGGTAAGAAGGTCGTCGTTGTCGGTGGTGGAAATACTGCCATGGACAGTGCCCGGGCTGCGACACGGGTTCCCGGAGTCGAGGAAGTCTCGGTAGTCTATCGAAGGACCAAGAAGGAGATGCCTGCCGATCTCGAGGAATACGACAATGCGGTCGAGGAGGGCGTCAAGTTCCTCTTCCTCACCAATCCGGAATCGTATGGTGCCGATGGTACGCTCGTGTGCCGCACGATGTCACTGGGCGAGCCCGATGCCTCCGGCAGACGTAGGCCGGTTGCGACCGACGAGACCGTGTCCATGCATGCCGATGCCCTGATCACCGCGATCGGGGAAAAGGTCGACGACGAGGCGCTGTCGTGGTTCGGTGTTCCCCTCGATGCGAAGGGATGGCCAATGGTCGATGCCAAGACGCTCGAATCGACCGAGAAGGGTGTATATGTCCTGGGTGATGCGCAGAGTGGACCGTCCACAGTGGTCAGATGCATCGCATCGGCCCGCAAGGCTGTGGAGACTGCGATCGATTCGGTGCTGGGTTCGCTCGAGGAAGACGACCACCATGGGCATGATCATGAGTGCGGATGTGGACACGACCACGACGGCGACCATGAATGCGAATGTGGCGACGACCACGAGCACTCGGACGGGTGCTGTTGTGGCGACGACGAGGACGATGAAGAGTACACCGATGAGGAGCTCGACGAGATCGAAGCGGAGGAAGATGCCTTCTTCGGAGAAATCCGGGCAAAGAAGGGCAAGCATGTCGCTCCCGCCCCATTGGATGCCGCTGTGAAGGCGTTCGCCGAGAGGGAAGCTTCCCGATGCCTCGAGTGCAGCTATATCTGCAACAAGTGTGTTGAAGTCTGCCCGAACAGGGCCAATGTCGCGATCGATATGCGCCTGCGTGCAGACCTGTTCGACCACCCGTACCAGATTGTCCATTTGGATGCCTTCTGCAATGAATGTGGCAACTGCGCGACCTTCTGTCCGTGGGAAGGAGCTCCGTATCTCGACAAGTTGACGGTATTCAGTCGTCAGGACGATTTCGAGAATTCGGAGAATACCGGATTCTTGATGGATGACGATTCGGTCCTTGTCCGTATCGATGGCGACGTTTCAAGGCACACCGTGCTTTCCGACGGGACACTCGATGGGGATCTGCCCGAAGAGGTTTCGTCCATCATAGAAGAGATTATCGTAAACCACGCCTACCTGCTCGGTTCGGTGGGTGAATAAGGAGTAGCACGACCATGTCAATCACCGTATTTGCCAATGCCCGTGTAGTGCAGACCATGCCACCGTTTTCCGTACAGGAGAAGGTGGATGTGGTAGTACAGGACGATACTATAGTTGCTGTCGGCAGGAATGCCGGCAGTGCATATCCCGGAGCCAAACAGTTCGATGCCTCGGGCAAGACGATTATCCCCGGGATGGTCTGTTCGCACCACCATTACTATTCGGGTCTTTCCCGTGGCATGCTGGTACAGGCCGGTCCCCAAAACGATTTTATCCAAGTGCTCAAGGAGTGGTGGTGGCGGCTCGACCGTGCTCTCGATGAGGAAGCAAAC
>PGXU01000143.1 GCA_002839335.1 Spirochaetae bacterium HGW-Spirochaetae-4 | reverse complement strand
GGTGTCTGTTAGGAATTTAAAAAAGGCAGAAACCTCAATTAAGAAGTCCTGCCTTTTAATTTTCTTGGCTCCCATTTCACATTGATCGAAGGCTGGCAGCAATAGCAAAGAGCCATAAAAAATTCTCTGGCAGGGGGCTTGCACCCCCTGCCCCCACCTTAATAGTTAAATTGATAAATAGTTAAAAAGCCCGAACAGCACGGACCCGGATCGATGTAGCGTTCTTGGGTTGGGTGCCCTGACCACCACTGACGAAATACTGGACATAAACGTTGTCAGCACTGAACTCCGACGAACTCCAGTACCAGGTAGTAAAACCACCGACTCCGGCGTCTTCCAGGTTAGTGTACATCAAATTTAATTCATCTTTCGAGGGTAGGAACCAGTCACTATAGACGCCCAAGGTCAGAGCATCACACAAATAGGCTGCGCGATCAGTTTTATTCGTAACATCTCCGTAAGTATCATCTGTATTATTATCCAACCATGTCACGATAGTAGTCGTATTGCTCTGCCCGGTTCCAATACCCGTTTCTGTTCCCCCAATCAAACTTCCATAGCTGCCCCATTGAGTGCCATCGCTCTGATCGCTGGGGGCGGCTTCCAGATACATCCAACCATCGGAGTAACCACCTTCCTTAACGTAGAAAATCAAGCCCCCTGCAGGCCCGGTATCGCGAAGGGCATAAAGAGGAGTCCACTTCGCATAGAGGATTACGTTGGCAGTACCCATGGTATAGCTGGCCCCATCAGCATAGATAACAGTTCCGCTTGGTGTTGTAGCCCAGCCGGCAAACGTCCAGCCCGTTTTAGTAAATGCACAAGACGTTAAGTTTGCACTCGAACCGCTGGCAATCGTTTGATCGGTCATCGTTCCCGTTGCAGCCGTATCATTTTTGTTAAAGGTCACGGTGTAATCAATTGCAGTCCATTTGGCATAGAGGGTCACATTGGCTGTCACCGTATCAGTAGCAAATACCCATGCATTTATACACCCGGATTCTTTGTACCAACCGTCAAAGGTATAGCCTATCCGCGTGGGATTTGTTGGTTTCGTTACCTTCCCGCCGTGTTCCACTGTCTGTGAACTTACCGCACTGCCGCCTTGAGAATTAAAGGTTACCGTGTAGGTGTTGGTGGCCCATTTGGCATAGAGGGTCACATCGGATGAACCCATAATAAAGATTGAGCCTACAGCATGATCTGTGCCGCTGCCATCGGCTGCAGTATTCCAGCCGGCAAAGGTGTAGCCGGTTTTAACCAGATCTCCTTTATCGAGTACCGTCACGGTATCG
>PGXU01000113.1 GCA_002839335.1 Spirochaetae bacterium HGW-Spirochaetae-4 | reverse complement strand
GACTGTTGCACTCATGACTTCCATAGTCTCTACAATTATCGGGGTGCTCCTTGGATTCTCAGCCGGATACTTTGGTGGTCGGATCGACGCAGCTTTCCTTCGGTCGATGGATATCCTCATGGCAATCCCGCCATTGGTCCTTTCGATGGTGGTCCTTGGAATCCTTGGTGATTCCAGCATACTTTCATTGACCCTAATCGTTTCCATCGCTTTCGTTCCCGCGACTGCCCGTGTTTCCCGGGGAGTGTTGCTTACAGAAAAAAGTCAAGAATACGTTTCAGCCGCACGTATCAGGGGTGAGAACCATCTGTATATCATGTTTGTGGAAATCCTGCCCAATACGACAGGACCTATCATTGTCGAAGCCACAGCCCGTTTTGCCTATTCCATCATGATGGTCGCTTCTCTGGGATTCCTTGGCGTCGGCATGCAACCACCCACACCCGACTGGGGCATGATGGTCATCGAGAACAAACCCATAATCGCCCAGGCACCAGGGGCAGTTCTTTTTCCCGCGCTGGCTATCGCATCCCTGGTAATCGCAATCTCCATTTTCTCTGACTTTGTCAGTAAGGTATTGATCCATGAACGATAACATTCTTGATATAAACCATTTGCATGTACGGTTCGAGACCTTCGATGGAGTGTTCTCGGCTGTAAACGATGTCTCCCTCACCCTCGGACACAATGAGTCCATCGGTATCATCGGAGAGTCCGGATGCGGTAAGAGCACCCTCTCCTTTGCAGTCATGAGGTACCTCGCAAACAATGCCTCCGTAGATGGCAGCATCCGTTTCAAAGGGGAAGAGCTTCTGGAGAAGTCCGAAAAGGAGATGGAAGCGTTCCGAGGCAATAGGATTGCCATGGTATTCCAAAATCCGTACTCCTCCTTGAATCCGGCGCTTACCATAGGATTCCAGTTGGATGAAGTCGGAATACATCACCAGAAACTTTCGAAACAGAAGGCAAGGCAAGCCACTTTGGAAGCGTTGGGTATGATGAATATCGGCGATCCCCAAGGAATCGTCCGCAGGTATCCGCACCAGGTAAGTGGAGGTATCCAACAGCGTATATGTATCGCCATGGCTATCCTTTGCAGACCCGACCTTATGATTCTCGATGAACCCACGACTGCGCTCGATGTAACCACAGAAGCGATAATCCTTGATTCCATTAAGGAACTGAAGGAAAAACTATCCATGTCCCTCATGTATATCTCCCATGATATGGGTGTTATCAATAAAGTAGCTGAACATGTGGTGGTGATGTACAACGGAGAAATTGTTGAACGCGGACCTAAGAATCAGATCTTCGAGAACCCTACCCACCCCTATACCCGGGCACTCATCAACTGCATGCCCCGTGGTGGGGTTGTCAAGGAAAACACCAAACTAAACACAATCCCGGGATACGTCCGGCGACGAGGTGCTTTGGAAAGCGGCTGCCCATTTGTGGACCGCTGCGAAAAGCGCAACGATACATGTGAGAGCAAATACGGTATCCGAGAAGTGGGAGAACGGCACTTTGCGGCTTGTGACCGTGCATACGCAACCGATGTACCGGATATCTTGAAAGAGAAGCTGGTTCCACGCCCACGCACCACCTCCCTTGCCCTCAACTCACATAAGGAATTGTTGAAGATAGAGAATCTTCACAAGGTCTATGGAGCCAGGAGGAAAGTCTACGCTGTCAATGGAATCGATGTTACTGTACATCCGGAATCGGTCATTGGCGTCGTGGGTGAATCCGGCTGTGGAAAATCCACGACAGGACATATGGTTTCCGGGCTGTATAAGCCGACCAAAGGCACCATCATGTTCGATGGTACCGATATATCCATAGCCTGGAACAAACGTTCGAAAGACACACTCAAGAAAATCCAATTGATTTTCCAAAATCCTGGAAGAAGTTTGAATCCTTCGCATACTGTCGAACAGATCATAGCCAGACCCATGAAACGCTTGGCGAACATGCACGATGCCACTGAGCGCCGACAGCGAATTGTCGACATGTTGAAGAAAGTCGATTTGGGAAAGGAATATCTTGAGAAGAAACCCAGGCAATTGAGTGGAGGAGAACAACAACGCGTGGCAATAGCACGTGCATTGTCCATATCACCCGATTTGATTGTTTGCGACGAACCGACAAGTGCGCTCGACGTCTCGGTCCAAGCATCTGTACTCAATTTGCTCAATGATCTGCAACTGGAGACTCATGCGGCTTATATGTTTATTTCCCATGATTTGAACGTGATCAACTATTTGAGCGATTACATCATGGTGATGTATGCGGGGAAAATCTGCGAGTACGGAAAAAGGGACGAGGTGATGGCACCTCCATTCCATCCATACACGGAAGCCTTGTTATCCGCGATGCCTGAAGTCGATCCGACCAAACAGAAGGACGTGATCGAAATCACCGGACAATTGCCCGATCCTGCCAAGAAGCCGAAGGGGTGTCCCTTCGCCGGTCGGTGCCACAAGCAAGTTGGGGAAATTTGTGAACGTGAGTATCCTCCAATGGTCAGACTGTCGGATACCCATTACTACAACTGTCACATAAAAACAATGGTTGAATAGTCCCTCGGTTTTTCCCCGTAGGTACCCACAAACAACATTTCGCGGTGTATCTCCATAGAGGAGAGCACCGTGAATTTGTTTATCTCGCCACCAAACAATGTTTTGATCGGATTTTTCTCGCCTTGCATGACCACGGTATATTCCGGATTCCCGCCTATGGTCAATTTGGCTACCGATACACCTACCCCACAACATTGTACCCACTCGTCCATCTTGTCCTGGAACTTCTTATCCTTGATATTCCGAACCGTATAGACACTTCCTCCCATATGTTTGCTCAGTGTGGTACGCCGTTCGGTATCGAAAGGTATCATCGAGGTAAAGACAAATCCTTCGGAAACAGATGCATTCAACAATGCGATTGTCCGTTCCGTATCGAGTGTGGTCCCTCCGTGTATATCCACCAACAGGACTTCGGCAGACCCGCTTATACCTGTTGAAAGTGGGTTGACGAATTCCATTTTCGGCTTCGGATTATACCCTTGCGTGAAGGCTACGGGTATGCCTGCCCGTTGGAAGGTCTGCTCAAAGATCCTCATGACGTTGATATGCGAGATAAACGTCGCACGTCCTTCCTTCCGATAAAAGAACAACACGGGTTTGGATGGAAGCGGAATTGTGGCTACCGCACTTGGCTCTTCGTCCACAGGAAAGTCCTCTATCTCTTCCGGCACATCGAACACTTGATGTGTTTTTCCGCAGACCCCACAGGGGACGGCGCAATCGGCGAGACACCTATTCGTCAAGACCGCTTCGCGTGCGAGATTCCACTCGTTCCGCAAATAGGCTTTGGAAACTCCCATGGATACCGAATCCCATGGAAGCTCCTCGTTCGTATCGTGTTCGGTGAACATCCATGCGTCCACAGGAAAATCCATGGCATCGATCGCGGCCTTCCATGCATCCTTGTCCTGATATTCATCCCATGCGTCCAACCGGCAACCCTGACGATATGCTTCCTCGATCAAAAGGGCAATCTTTTCATCTCCACGGCTGACTATGCCTTCGATATACGACACCCAAGGTTCATGATACGAGACTTTCGCGCCTTTGACTTCCTGTTGTATTCCCCGTTTTATGGATACAAGATGTTCCTTGGAGAAATCCGGATGCATCTGAGGTGCCCATTGGAAAGGCGTGTGCGGCTTTGGAATAAAGGTTCCAATATTGATATTCATTCCGATTCTGGTTGAATCGGCTATTTCCTTCAGGAAATCGATGATTGCCTGCTTCTCCTCTTCCGGGTCAATGAACGGCAAGCCAACCATGAAATAGAATTTCGCCAACCGCCATCCACGGCTTTTTGCCTCACGGATTATCGATACGACTTGTTCGACCGGAACTTCCTTGTTCATGGCCCGTTGCCAACGTGGAAGCGGAGTCTCGATCGCGAAGGTCAAACCGCTTTTGCGGACCTCTGATAGTTTTTCCAAGATTCCCAACGAAAAGGAGCTTACCTTCAGGGAAGGCAACGAAAAGGATATATGCTCTGGTGCATACGCGGTATTGAGGTTTTCGATCATCGCCCCTATTTGTGGATGGTCACCCGAGGAAAGCGAGCTCAAGGTAATCTCTCGATAACCGAACTCATGGATATGTTGTTCGACTTGCCGTTTTATGGATCCATATTGTTTTTGCCGATAGGGTTTGTAGTATTGCCCAGCGTGGCAGAATCGACATCCGTTCGGACATCCTCGCATGATTTCCACAACACCGTTGTCCTGGGCTACCTTGAAATGTGGCACGACATAGTGGTTGAATCCGTTGCAAGGGTCGGCGGCAAAGGAATCATCCACCGCCCTGACCGCCAGCTTCTTTCCCTTGTACCAGAGGAATGAGAATTGCCTGAGTTCTTCCAGTATCGCCATCCTTCCCTTGTTCGAATCCTTACCATTTCGTATGACTTCGATCACCTCGGCAAGTCCCGCCTCCGCTTCTCCAATAAATACAAAATCAAAGAATGGAGAAAACGGCAGGGGGTTCGTAACGGCCGGACCTCCAGCGATCACTATGGGATCCCCTTCTTTCCGTGCATCGGCATGCAAGGGAATGCGTCCCAATTCGAGCACTTGCAGGATATTGGTAGCGGCCAATTCATACCCGATGGAGACTCCGAGCAAGTCCAGTTCGTGTAACGGAAGGCCGTGTTGGAGTGTGTACAACGGAATATCATGAGACCGGAGGAATTGTTCGAAATCTGGCGCGACCGAGAAAACCCTGTCGCAGGATACCGGCGCTTGCATGGATGAAACCAGGTCGTACAGTATCCTAACAGCATTGTTGGACATGCCGATTTCGTAGAGATCGGGAAAACAAATTCCCACATGGACAGTAGCCTCTTCGGGGATACGTCGCGTACCGTATTCGAATTCTCCACCTATATATCGGGCTGGATTCTCTATAGTAAGCAGCTCGTTCCCAAATTGACCGGCAATATCTATCCTATTCATCTGTTACTCCGTGAAACAAGGGAGCGCCCATTGTTGAGCGCTCCCGATATACGAAAAAAAATTTGGTGGACCATAAGCCGGGTTCTGTCTACTACGGCCATCTATCTAGGCATTCCGTTACCGAAATGCTCGTGCGACCTACCCGCAGGCTCATGGACGAACAACCCACCTGCTGCTTGGTCTTGCTCCTGACGAGGTTTACCATGCCGTCCCTGTTACCAGGTTCGCGGTGGGCTCTTACCCCACCATTTCACCCTTACCCGTCAAAGACGGGCGGTATATTTTCTGTGGCACTTTCTATAGCCTCACGGCTCCCGGGTGTTACCCGGCGTCATGTTCTGTGGAGCCCGGACTTTCCTCCGATGCCAGGCTTGCCTGCACCGGCGACCGTGTGGACCACCAAAAAATCAAAAACCTAAATCAAATCGTCAAATTCATCCGAATCGACAAAATCAGCCAATCCTGCTTCCTCGATCTCCGAATCATCCGCGTGCTGGGTAACCATATCCGCACCATCGACGTCTTCCCAGTAGAGGACACGACTGCAATACGGACAGAACCTGAAATCATCACCTTTGCGTACATCGTTTACAAATTGTACGGGAAGGGTCATGTGACAACCCTGGCAAACGTGGCCATGTACAGGTACAATACCGACACCAGCCTTGTTTTTGATGATTCTTTCAAATTTAAATAGAATCGATTCATCAATACCAGGAGTAAGGTTCGCTTCTTGTGTTATGAGAGATTCGATTTCAGCATGCTTTTCAGAAAGCAACACATCCTTCTTCTCGGTCTCAGTCTTTACTTCTTCTTCCTGGATTTCCATCAGCTGTTCGTGTTCTTCCAACTGTTCTTGCAACTCGGAGAAATACTTCTCCTTGGCAAGCAAGCTTTTACGCAGCGACTGCTCACGGGAAGAGGCATCCTTGATCTCTTTTTCCAAGGCCTCGAATTCCCGTTGTGTTGAGATTTGCTCCATTTGTTTCTCAGAGTGCTCACGGGTCCGCTCAGCTTCATCGAGAGCAATCCTGAGAGCCTTGAGCTCTTCGGAGGTCTTTTCCAACCGTTCATGCTTCTCGATGTAGGTACGCTTACCTCTATTGAGCAGTTCCTCTTTCGTCTCCAGAGTCCTGGGAATTTCCTTGACCTCTTCAAGCACTGCGAATTTCTTGGCTAGAACGCCCTGAAGTACGCGAAGCTTGTCAAACACTTCCTGCATATAACTTCTCCTGCCTTAATAGTACATATGTCCCGCACTAGTAAAAACCCAGTTACCGGCTTTTACCGTTACCGACCACTAGATAAAATCCTTAAGTCTTCGGCTCCGTTTCGGATGCCGCAACCTACGCAACGCTTTCGCTTCAATCTGCCTGATACGTTCACGCGTCACTTCAAAATACAATCCCACCTCTTCCAATGTCAATGAGTAACCGTCCTCTAGACCGAATCTCATCTTAAGTACTTCCTGTTCCCGAGGTGGCAGCGTCTCGAGCACCTCTTGCAACTGTTCCTGCAAGAGCGTAAACGCAGTTTGGGTAGCAGGATTCTCGACATCCTTGTCCTCGATAAAATCGCTAAGCAAGGAGTCTTCCTCTTCACCAACCGGGGTTTCCAGAGAAATAGGTTCACGGGCGACATTCTTGACGGCTTTGACCTTCATGGCTGTCCAGCCCAATTTCTCCGCAATCTCCTCGTCGGTGGGTTCCCTACCGTACGTCTGCATGAGCATGCGGGATTCCCTGACA
>PGXU01000112.1 GCA_002839335.1 Spirochaetae bacterium HGW-Spirochaetae-4 | reverse complement strand
CCCCGCCAGCATCGTTTGCGAAGCATTGGGATCCTCGAAGCGGGAACCGGGGACCAATGAGACAGCCATCAGGGGAAAACCTATGAGAAACACGAGGACTAGCAGGATGGTCCGACGTAGGGGGTTGCCTGGGAACATGCGGCCATCATACCACATTTCCGTCGGTTTGGTTGACAGAGTTTCGGCGAGAAGCTACTCTGGTTCCATGCATGACAGGATTTGTCCGATTCACCCCCCGCAGCCACCATCCGGCGACCCTATCATCAGGTGTCCAAATGGAGCGTAACAGTACCAGCGAAGCCATTGTGCTTACCAACAGACGCTGGGGCGAGTTGCATCGGCTTGTCACGCTGCTTTCTCCCTCGCTCGGAGTATTCGATGCGGTCGCCTATGGTGCGCGCAAGGGGAAACTTGCGGGTGGAATCGAACCGTTCACCATCGGTACATTCTATCTCTACCACAACGGAGCCAAGAACACCTATTCCATTACCGATATCGATCCCCAGTATAGGGTCGATGCCATTCGTACCGATTTGCGCCGATTGTATACGGCCAATACGTTGGCGGAATTGGCCATGCGCATGCATGGGGGAGATTTTTCCGAATTGTACAGCGTGCTGTGCAACCATGTGTTGCTCCTTTCCGACGATTCTGTGGATCCGAGACAGGTCCTGATCCAATACATTTGGAAATTTGTCCGGATCATGGGATTGGAACCCGATTTGACGGCATGTCCTGTTTGTTCACGGACTTTCGGCGAACAGGAGATACTATCCTTCAATACCGGCTTGCACGTACCGTGTTGCGACAAGTGTGCGGACGTGGATACCGGAGGATTCGAACTGGCCCTGGGGCCAGGAGCCAGGAAATACCTGGTCTTGACAAGGACACTGTCCGACCACGATTCCGTGTTGGTGGAATTGAGTGAAACCGCTACACTCCGTTTGGTCGGATATATGATAAGATATGTCACCAACATACTCGGTGGGCCTTTGCGTAGCCTCGCCGGAGGCGTGTTGCAGGGAACAATGCAATGAATATTATTTTAAGGTTGATATATGAAGGAATGGAAGAAGAATCCTGTTTCCGTGGAGCTGATTCGAAAGCTAAACGAACAGTATGGGGTGGATTACATCACCGCCTCGTTGTTGGCACGTAGGGGAGCTGTAGAGCCTGAGACTGTCCAGTATTTTCTGGAAACCGATGTTTCGTACCTCCACAATCCGTTCTTGTTCGATGAAATGGAGAATTTTGTCGAACGGGTGCTCCAGGCACGGGACGAAGGGGAGAAGGTCTGTGTATTCGGAGACCGCGATGTCGATGGCATAACCAGCACTGTACTGCTGGTGCAGGAGTTGCGTTCGATGGGTATCGAGACCCTCTGGCGATTGCCTGAGGGAGACGAGCCGTACGGACTGACCAAGGATGGCATACAGGCTTTTGCCGACCAGGATGTCACATTGGCGATTACTGTCGACTGCGGCATCTCCAATATCGAGGAAGTCGCGTTTGCGCGTCAACTCGGCATGGATGTCCTTGTCACCGACCACCATTTGGCCGGGGATATCATACCGGCCGCCGAGGCGGTCATCGATCCGAAACTGGAAGGCTGTGGATATCCGTTCGCACACCTGGCGGGTTGTGGTGTCGTGGCAAAGTGCATTTGGGCACTCAGATTCGCTTGCAGCAATTTCTACCGTGAGGAATTGATCCTGTTGCACGCCTGTCCGGGAAGCACCATACCTGGCAATGAAACGGTTATTATCGAAGCGGTTCGTATGAAGAACCTGGTTGCCGAAGACCGTTTGATCGAGGAGATAGTACCTGGCGTTCTCGAAATACACCAGAGCCGCATGATCCGGTTTCTCGATTGCGGGCTTCCTATCCTCGCCTTGGACGTGGAGGTCGAACAGAAGTTGCTGCGGCGTGCCTTCGGAGCGGGAATCGATATCCACATGGCCGACTTGCGCAACCAGTTCGAGAAGGTATTGCCTCAGATGGTGGGAAAGAGCCTGTTCAGCCTGATGCGTATCAGCAAATCCATCCGATATCCCCGAACCGCCTCGGAGCTCGATCTGCTCATTTCCCTGTTCACTGCATATGTGCTGCGTTCTGTTCCCTCCCTTTCCGTCGAGTACGAAAAGATTCTGGATCTTGTGGCGATGGGTACGATCGGGGATCTGATGCCGATGGTGGATGAGAACCGCATCATGGTCCGATCGGGGATGAAAATCATGACCGAGGGAGTCCGGAAGGAGTTGCTCGCCCTCATGACCATGCAGAATCTCGTCGGCAAGAAGTTGTCGACTTCGGATATCGGCTGGCAGTTGACTCCTGTGATCAATGCTTCGGGAAGATTGGGGAAACCGCAAGTCGCGGCACACATGTTCCTGGCGGAAGATATGCGCCAGTGCGAGGAGTATGCCGGGGAACTGATGAGATTGAATCGTGAGAGACAAAAGCAGGGGGACGATTCATGGGAGCGGCTGTTGCCGAAAGCCAAATCCAGCCATGGGGATTTCGATGGCAAATTCCTCATGGTGGAGGACCCCACGGTCAGCCGTGGTTTGACCGGAATCATGGCTTCCCGGCTACTCCGCCAATTCAACGTCCCAAGTATGGTGATAGCACATGTCGATGCCGATAGGGTGACCGGTTCGATCCGTAGTCCCCAGCATTTCAATGTCCGGGATTTTCTCAGTGCCTTCGAGGACCTGTTCCTCGATTTCGGTGGGCACCGGTGCGCCGGTGGGTTCAGTATGGAACGCAAACATCTCGATACATTGCGCAAACGCATAACCAGTACGATCGCCGAACTGGAATCGCGGGACGATGAAGAGGATGAACCGATTTTGATCGATGCCGAGCTGCCAGCCGACTATATGACACCCAAGCTCATCGCATTGGTGGAAACCTTCGAACCGTACGGGGAGGGTAATCCTCCCTTGCAATTCCTTATCCAAGGGGCGACGGTCGAGGAAATCCAGTTCCTGAATCGCTCGAAAGGGGCAGGGCCTGGTCATGTCAAGCTGCAATTGCTGTTCGGACAATACCGATGGCCGGCCCTTTATTGGAATGCCGCCGATGAAGTCGGAACGATCTTCAACACTGGAGATTCGGTCGATATCGTGTTCCGCATGGGCCGAAACTACTTCAGAAACAGCGAATCGATACAATTGACTGTCGTTTCCTTGAAGAAACACAAGACTCCTATCGAGGATATTCTCCGATAGCTTGACAAAAAGCGATTAATTCGGGAAGATGATTCAGAAATTTTTCCCAAGCTGAGGGAAGGGGGTGATTACTATAGCTTACGTAAGAGTTGACGATAATGAGCCACTCGAAAAGTCGATCAAGAAATTCAAGAGAATGGTCGAGAAAGAGGGCATTATCCGGGAATGGAAAAAGCGCGAATATTTCGAGAAGCCTTCCACGATCGAAAACCGGAAAAAGAAGGCTTTGCTGCGAAAGCAGATGAAGAAAGTTCGTAAGATGCACTCCATGAAGAGCTATTAATCGCCTCAGTACATGTGACGTGATCGCCGTCGGTGTACAACCGGCGGTTTTTTTTATACTTTTGATCAAGGAGGTTCCTGGATGAGCAGAGCACATAACACACAGCATCGTTACGGCTCCGTCCGCAGCAGCATGCGACACCTTCAGTCCACCATGCGCCAGTCTGGTCGCGCTTATCCCATATATTTTTAATAAGGAACCATATCATGAGCAATTCACAGAAATTACATTTCGAGACCCTCCAGCTACATGCTGGACAAGAACACCCCGATCCGGCGACTGGAGCGCGGGCTGTCCCCATATATGCCACAACTTCGTTCGTGTTCGACGACTGCAGGCAGGCATCGGCCCGGTTCGACCTATCGGAGGCCGGGAATATCTATACCCGTATCATGAATCCGACCACCGATGTGTTCGAGAAGAGGATCGCCGCCCTGGAAGGTGGTGTTGGAGCCCTTGCGACCGCATCCGGCCAGGCAGCCATCACTATCGCCATGCAGAACCTCGCCCACCATGGCGACCATATCGTGTCTGCCAGGACCATCTATGGAGGCACGTTCAATCTGTTCGGTAGGACGTTCGGGGAAAACGGCGTGACGGCCACCTTCTTCGATTCCGATGACCTCGAGGCTCTCGAGGCGGCCATCCAGCCGAATACGAAGGCGGTGTTCATCGAGAGTATCGAAAACCCCAACGCGAATTTGTCGGATATCGAACACATATCCCGAATTGCCCACGCCCACGGGATCCCGCTGGTGGTCGACAATACATTCGCGACTCCGTATCTGCTCAGGCCGATCGAATATGGTGCCGATATCGTTGTCCACTCCGCGACAAAATTCATCGGCGGTCATGGAACAAGCATCGGGGGTGTTGTGGTCGATGGAGGAACGTTCGATTGGAAGGCTTCCGGCAAATTCCCTTGGTTCGTGGAACCCGATCCCAGTTACCATGGAATCAGCTACACGGAAGCCACAGGTAATCTGGCGTTCATTACCCGTGCACGCGTGATCCTGCTCAGGGATTATGGTGCGGCACTCAGTCCGTTCAACGCATTCCTGTTCCTGCAGGGTTTGGAGACACTTTCCCTGCGGGTCGAACGTCATGTGCAGAACACGTTGGCCGTGGTCGATTTCTTGGCCAAGCATCCCAATGTGGTCCGTGTGAACCACCCTTCGTTGCCGACAGATCCGACACATGCGTTGTACACCAAGTACCTCCCGCAGGGCGGAGGCTCGATATTCACGTTCGTGGTGAAAGGTGGATCCGAAGGTGCGACGCGGTTTATCGACAAGTTGGAGATATTCTCGTTGCTCGCCAACGTGGCCGATGTCAAATCCCTTGTGATACATCCTGCCAGCACGACCCACAGCCAATTGACCGGCGACGAGTTGCTTGCCGCGGGAATCGAACCTGGAACGATACGCCTATCGGTTGGAACCGAACATATCGAGGACCTTCTCGCAGATCTTGCCCAGGCGTTGGAATTGTAGGAGGCCGGTATGCCAGTAAAAATTTCCGATGCCTTGCCTGCAAAGAATGTCCTCGAACAGGAGAATATCTTCGTCATGACGGAAAAACGGGCGGCGAGCCAGGATATCCGTCCTTTGCGGTTGTTGATTCTGAACCTCATGCCATTGAAGACCAGCACCGAGACCAGTCTGCTGCGGCGGTTGTCCAATACGCCGTTGCAGATCGAAGTGGATTTCCTCAGGACCGCGACCTATACGTCGAGACACGCATCGGCCGAATACCTCGAGGAATTCTACAAGACATTCGATCAGGTGAGGAAGTTGTCCTACGACGGTTTGATAATCACAGGGGCTCCAGTGGAAACCATGGAGTTCGAGGATGTCGAATATTGGGATGAACTCTGTGAGATCATGGAGTGGGGGGCGAACCATGTGTTCGCCACCTTGTTCCTCTGCTGGGGTGCCCAGGCCGGCCTGTACTACCATTATGGAATCCGAAAATACGCGATGGAGCATAAGATGTTCGGCATTTTCGAGCATCGTGTGAAAGTTTCGAATACTCCCTTGCTCAGGGGGTTCGACGATACGTTCAAGGCTCCCCACTCGCGACACACGGAGGTCAGGTCCGAGGACCTTGAGAAAGTCAAGGAATTGCATGTCCTCTCCGATAGCGACGAAGCGGGACTCTATATTGTCGCGAGCGAAGACGGGAGGCAGGTGTTTGTGTTCGGGCATCCCGAGTATGAATCGGGCACATTGGACCAGGAATACCGCCGTGATATCGACAAGGGGCTGCACATCGAGATGCCGAAGAACTACTATCGGAACGATGATCCGGAGCAGGGACCGGTGGTGAGCTGGTATTCGCATGCCCAGTTGCTGTATACCAATTGGTTGAACTATTATGTGTACCAGACAACGCCTTTCGACCTGGATTTGTTGCCGGAAACATATACACTTCAGGGGTCTCCGGCGGAACCGAAGCATATCAGATTGTAATGGAAGGTTTGTTCACCTTGCGTTTCCTGCACTCGATCGGGAGATGAATCGGCAAGCCGCCTCCTTTCCGCTCACTTCGTTGGGAAACCAACTCGGTTTACGGCAAGTTGTTACCGCGAAATTTGCCATATCGTAAATTTTTCAATACTTATTTGACAAATCCCGAATTAATGCAGTATCATGTATCAACGTTTCATTAAGAAGGAGATACGTGATGCTGTTATTGATTTCTGACGCGTTCGATGCTTCGTTGCCAAAGTTGCTCGAGGTTTTCGGAGAAGTCACTGTGGACAAAGGCCGCCTGGCCGAAGCAGATGTAGTGCTTGTGCGCAGTAAAACCAAGTGCACAAAGGAATACATCGATTCTGCAAAGAACCTGAAGCTGATTATTCGTGGTGGAGTGGGAATTGACAATATCGATTCCGATTATGCCAAGAGCAAAGGCATTCTGGTTCGCAATACTCCCAAGTCTTCCGCCATAGCTGTTGCCGAATTGGCTTTTGCCCTCATGATCTCGGTTCCGAACCATATCGTCGAAGTGCACAACGGCATGAAGAAGGGCGAATGGCTCAAATCCGTTAAACGCACGGAACTCTATGGAAAGACACTGGCGTTGCTGGGTATCGGCAACATCGCTTCCAAGGTTGCCGAACGGGCCTTGGCTTTCGGTATGAAAGTGGTCGCATATGACAAGTACGTATCTTCGAGTCCTGTGGCAACCATGGTTCCGACACCGGCCGATGCCGTACGGGAAGCCGATTACATTTCCATGCACCTTCCTTTGACCGATGAGACGATGGGTATGTTCGGAGATGTTCTGATCAAGGAATGTACACGCAAGCCGGTTGTCATCAATACGGGACGCGGTCCTTGTGTCGATGCCGAGGCGATGAAAGCTGCTTTGGACGATGGACGGATCTCCTGGTATGCGACCGACGTATACCCCAGCGACCCGCCTGCACCCGACTACCCGTTGCTGAGTGCAGACCATGTCACGCTGACTCCACATATCGGTGCCAGCAGCGAGGA
>PGXU01000111.1 GCA_002839335.1 Spirochaetae bacterium HGW-Spirochaetae-4 | reverse complement strand
CAATTGGCTATTTTGCAAGAAGAAGCATACGCCTGAGATTCCAATTGCGAAGGCGACAGGCATTCCCATAGCAAGAAACAAAATGAATACAATGGAGACTACTGTCATGTGGTACCCCTCTGGTCTGTTGGGTTGGAATTTCCGGACAGCAGCAGCCATAATTTCCGTATGGATGTGATCGCCATGAGCAAAGAACCGATGGGAATACTGACGATCACCCACGAGTAGCTGAAACCTGGGATACCCTGGAATACCCTTTTATGGCTGATGAATGCGAGTTTCACCCCGTAGTACATCAGAGCCAACAGGAAACAAAGGATAATGGAGTAACAAAAGATCGAGAGTATCTTGGCAATACGAACCGAACACATATCCACCAGGAGTTCGACCCGTACCAATTTGTCTTTCCTTAGTGCGACATCGGCACTGAGAAACACGCTCCATGCGAATAGGAAGAGGGAGAGGTCCTGGGACCAATTGAACGGTTTGCCGACAGCCCTGGCCAACGCCGCGATGAAAATCAATACACAGCAGGCAACGAGACCTACAGCCGAGAGGAACAATTCGATAGAGCCTAGACGGGTATATAATTTCTGCATACAGGCCTCTCTGTTGAATAGTGTCTATACAGAAGCAGGGTCGGGTAGGCCCTGCTTCCGAGAATACTCCGGCGATTCCATACGGTTCGATATCATTCGAGTGACTATCGAAGATGGATCGTTACTTTCCGAGTTCCTTATAGATCTGGTTGCGGGCATCGAGAAGGTTTAATTTGACGTACGCCGCATCCCCAGCCTTTCGGAATGCATCCATATCGATTTGTGATTCATCGATAATCATCATACCGCGATCGACCAAAGTCTTCCTGTTCTTGGGATCGATCTCCTCGAGATAGGCGCGCGATACTTCAAGACCGGCCTTGTTGCATTCTTCTTCGAGAATCTTCTGGTATTCGGCGGGCAGGGAGTTGAACCATTGGCTGCTGATGACTTCGAAGTTGATCAACAGGATGTGTTTTGTCTCGCTGACATAATCACAGACTTCGTCGAATTTGCCAGTAGAAGTGGCCGTGAAGGAGAGTTCGAGTCCATCGATCGCCTTGGTCTGCAATCCCGGATACATATCTCCATAGTTCATGGCAACTGGGGTGGCACCGATCGCCCGTATCGATTCCTGCCAAATCGGTGCGCCGGGAGTACGGATGCGAAGTCCCGAGAGGTCGGAAGGTTTCGTTATGGGTTTGTTGGTGACCATTTGCCTGAACCCCTGTACCCAGAAGAACGAGAGGACCTTGAACCCCTGTGTCCGTTCCAATTCTTCCTTCCATTTCTGGACTGTGGGCAGGGTGTTGAGCTTCTCAACCTCTTCAAGGGTACTGACGAAATACGGTGCATTCATCACCGCCATATCCGGTACATACTGGCCCAATCGTGCCGCATCGGTATTCTGTCCGACATTGGCTCCCTGGCGAATCTGTTCAAGAATATCCTCCTCGACTCCCAGTTGGGCGCTTGGGAATACTTCGATCGTCAGATTGCCGTTCGTACGTTCGGAAACAGCCGCTGCCCATTTCTGGAACGCACCATGATACGGATCTTGTGGAGTGAGTACATGGTTGAATTTCAACACATACTTCTTTTGGGTCCCCTCTTGTGCTCCAGCGGAGAACAGGAGCGAAGCTCCCACCAGGCATACAAGCAATACGCAAATCAGTTTTTTCGAATTCAAAGCAGACCTCCTTTTTGGCTTGCTGATATCTTAGATATATGATATTTTGATTTGTATCAGTTGTCAACGAAAACTTCCCGCGCTATAAAATACCTGGACCACTATGAAAAGTACCTTCCGAGTTGGTATGATATCGAAGTGATGCTTTGGCGATGGCGACAATTGAACCGTAGGAGGGGATTATGGACTCGACAGTGCGTATCGGACGGGAAAATCTTGAGCAATTCTGTACTGATGTGTTTTTGCAGCTCGGCTTGCCGGAACAAGAGGCAATCGATTCCTCCAAGATCCTGGTCGCTGCCGATGCCCGTGGAATCGGTAGCCATGGGGTAGGCCGGTTGTGGCGCTACGCCAACGGTATCCGCAAGGGCATCATGTTGGGAACCGCAACCCCTCAGATACTCCGCGACACACCGATTTCCCTGGTCTTGGACGCCCAAGGGGCCATGGGCATGGGAATCAGCAAGAACACCATGGAACAGGTTATCTCAAGGGCCCGGACAATCGGGGCCTCCTTCGCATCGATCCGCAACTCCAACCATTTCGGCATTGCTGGTTTCTATACGGAAATGGCAGCCCACGAAGATATGATAGGTATTTGTATGACCAATACCGCAGCCCTCGGGGTTCCGACATTCGGAAGGACCGCCATGTTCGGCACCAATCCGATCGCGATCTCGGTTCCCGCCACAAAGGGCAGGATGTTTACGCTTGATATGGCAACTACCTGTGTCACCCGGGGGAAAGTGGAAGTATATGCCCGCGAAGGGAAACAATTGCCCCAGGGTTGGGCAGTGGATACTACCGGAAAGGGAACAGCCGATGCGACCAAACTACTCGACGATATGTTGTACCAGCGTGGAGGCGGCATGCTTCCATTGGGCGGGGAAGGTGAATTGCTCGGTGGCCACAAGGGATACGGATTGGCCGTTCTGGTCGATATCCTGACTGCTGTGACCAGCGGTGGCGATTTTGGCAAATCGGTAATGGACAGCGAGGCAACAAGCGCCCGAGTCTGTCATTTCTTCGGTGCCATCAAATTGGAGGTCTTCAGGGATCCCCAGGAGTTCAAGGAAGACATGGGCCGGTTGCTGGATGAATTGGTTGCGACCGAAGTTGCCGACGGTTGTGACCGTGTCTATTATGCCGGTTTGAAGGAACATGAAGCCGAAAAGGAAAGCAATCGGTCCGGTGTTCCATTGACAGCGAAGGTCGTTGAGAGTCTGCGAAAGATTGCCCAAGAGTCGGGAGTTTCCTTTACTTTGTAAATGGCATTACTTGTGACAACTACCTGGTAATTTTATTGCCTGCACTATAGTTTTGGGCTAGAATTGACTATGCGAAACGTCATGGTCTTCCTAGGCATAGCTTTACTTGTATTGGGTGTGGTCTCGGTGTTTACCAATCTTGGGCTTGATTCTGCCAGAGTTGGAGTCTCACAAGATGGCGTATTTGCTATCGATACCGATGGAGGATTTCAGAAGCCGGTCTTGCTTACCGGTGTATGGAACTTCTATCCCAACCGGTTCATCGATCCAGACGATATCCCATTGGAAGGACGTGTGTCCACGTTTGTTCCAAGCGACTGGAACCTTGGAAACGAAACGGAGTTTTGGGGAATCAATAGTGGATATGGGTCGTATCATGTGCGATTGGAGCATGTGAATCCTGGCATGTACGGTCTTTGGATCGATACCGTATACACTGCCTTTGAATTGTATGTCGATGGGAATTATTTGGGAGGAGCTGGTACTGTTGGGATGGATGCACAGTCGAGCAAAGCCCAATTCTCCGATCTTCTCACCATGTTCGAAGTGGCTGAGAAATCCTACGTGGATATCGTTCTGTTGGTGAGCAATAATTACCACCCTGTCGGGGGCATCGGAATAGCACCGATATTCGGCAGTAGTGAACAGGTTGAACAATTGTATACCCGTTCCGTATCACTTGCGATCGGTCTCGTAACTATTTTCCTTACCTCCATCTTCACAACCCTGTTTTTTCATGGAAAACTGAACAAGGATTCCAGACTCATCTATTTCGCAGTGTTCTGTTTCGCACTTGCATTGAAAGTCGCGGCCTCCAACTCGTTATTGGGATTGTTCTTTCCCAACATTCCCATAGGGGTGGTATCCAAGATTGAGTATCTCACCATTCCATTGGCCGCCATCGCGTTTTCCTTCTACTGGAGAAGGGTCTTTGGTCTTTCTGTCCATCGGTGGATCATCCATGGGTTCCAAATCCTCTTGGCCTTGTATATCCTGTTGATCCTGACCACACCTATACCCATCTACTATCCATTCCTCATGCCTATCATTTTCTTGATTATCGGCATGGGGTTGGTCTGGACAATCCAAGTGAGTCTATCGCATATGAAAACCAAGTCACCTCCAGGGTTGATGGTTTTTGGAAACTTTGTCATGTTGGTTACAATCGTCATGCAGGCTTTTTACTACGAAGGAAATATTCCCAATATATTCTTGAATCACATGGCCGCCTTGGGTATGGCATTTTTTGTGCTCGTCAACTTCCATACCATTTCGTATCGGTTCATGCTTGCGAAACATGAAGTGAAGCAGGCCGCACAAGAGTTGGAAACCAAGGTTTTGGAACGGACCCAACAACTGCATGTGGCCAACGAAAATTTGGCGTGGAACGCTTCCCACGATGCGTTGACGAAGTTGATGAACAGGAATGAACTCATGCGAAGAATTGACACTCAATCGTTCCTTCCCTCTTTTTCAGTTGTCTATCTAGATATGGACAACTTCAAACGGATGAACGATATGTATTCGCATAAGGCTGGTGATCTGGTATTACAGTCATTTGCATCTAAATTGTTGAAATCGGCTCGTACACACGACATGGTGTTTCGTGTAGGCGGCGATGAGTTTGTTGTGCTCATGCCCGACACAGACAGCAGTGGAGTCCTTTCCTTCGCAAAGCGATTGTTCTTGGAAATGGAGACGTTCTGTGTCGATATCGCCGAACCGTTGCATATGGAGTTGGGCATTCCGCTTCCACTCTCGGAGAAATGCAGGTTGACAGGTTCAATGGGTCTCGTCGTCAAGGAAACCGGAACTATCGATGTCGAATTCATGATCCAGCAGGCAGACGAAGCACTCCTGGTCGCAAAAGCCAATGGAAAGAACAGGTATGAGCTTGTGGTATTGCACTAGGAGCGTGTAATTGCCTGTTCTCCGATTCCTCTATATATTCAATGCATACACACTCAGGAGAAGCTATGAATAGATTGACTGCACGGGAAACCAAAGAGCGCCTCGATGCCCTAATGAAGGATCCACAAACACTCTATCTTGGAGATATTGTGAACAGGAGGGGGCGTTGCCTCGGTACCGAGGTTCCCTACAGCGAGATTGTTGCGAAACGACTGCTGCATACCCATGCATTTCCAGATGTATTGAAGGCTTTGCCGAAGGTACCCCGAGGATACGATTTTATTGCGAAGGACCATGATGGGACCACGCTTGATCCGACGATACTCGGATTGCAACAGGAATCACGTGTTGCGGTTGCCTTGTACAACCACAAGATTCTTGGGAAACTGGGAAAAGTAATCGATTATCTTGTCCCCATAGATATCGAAGGGAAACACGTGGGTATAATCGACCTGGTTACCTTCGATGCCGAGACTTCCACGGTGTTTGTTATCGGGTATGCGTACAATGAGGAAAAACGCGAGACCTTGCTCCGTTGTTCACTGGATATTGCGACCATGCGAAATTCACTGGACGACAATCGTTTTATCCAGGCATATCATGGGAAGCTGGTCGGAGAACATGGAGCACCGGTAGATTTGAAGGAAATCAAGATAGAAAGTGCGGTCCTGTTGTTGGAAGGGTCGTATCAGGATCGATCGATAGTCGTGTTGAAGCGCATGCCCCACGTCGCGGATCTGCTCCATGACCTGGGTATTCGTCTGTTTGTCGTCGGTATTGCATTGGAACTTCGCGACAAGCCGCGGTTTACCCGCAAGCATTCGCTCTATCCGTACAAACCCGTATTGAATTATGTGCCGGTCCTTCGGGAAAGAAGCATACCTGTCCTGTAACTCCTATCGGTTGACAGGTCCCTCTTCATACCCGGCGAGCGGTTCCATTTTTGGCTCTTCGTGAACAACGGATACGTGTTGGGATTCTTCCTTCTGTTTTTTCAATTCAGTCGTATCCAAACCCTTCAGTGAAACCGCCGGGCGCAGGGTGACATGTGGGAATGGAATCTCGATACCAGCTTCGTCGAAAGCCTTCTTGATATTGATCAGAAGTGCCGTCTTCAACAATGCGAAATTTGCAGTCTCTCCCCAAACAGCAAAAAACAAGTTGATACTGCTGCTTCCGAATCCACTGACCATGAAGAATGGGGCAGGGTCCTTCAGAGCCAACGGCTCTGCCTCGGCTACTGAAAACAAAACATCCCGAGCCTTCTCAATGTTGTCGTAAAAGGAGATTCCGATTTCCAACGGAACCCGCCTGATCTTATTCTTTGTGATGGTGGTGATTTCCGATTTGATCAAGGTCTCGTTGGGGATACGCAAATGCAAACCATCGAAGGTCTGGATCTTGACCGACAGGAGATCGACCGATGTTACCGTTCCTATATAGGCCCCCACTTGTATCAGGTCTCCGACTTGGAACGAATGCTCGCTGAGCAAGAATATTCCGCTGATGATATTTCCCAAACTGTTTTGTGCCGCAATGCCTATCGCAACCGTCGCTATTCCGGCGGTTCCCAGCATGGCGGACAGGGGGACTTCCAAACGGTCGAGTACCAGGATCGCGATGACGAACGTACCGATAAAGCTGACAGATTTCTTGATAAGCATCTGGGATTGTGGATTCAATTTCTTCCGGATACTGCGGTCAAGGATCTTACCGATAATCCTTATCAGGAGCATCCCCACGACAATATAGAGGAAAATTATCAGGAGATTCGGCAACAACCGCTCATAGATAAACAAATCGATGTTGCCCCCGAATATCGACGGCCTGGTTTCGGCCGTTGCAGCAAGTGCGATCATTGGTACTACCTCTTGTCCATACCATACCACGCCAGTTGTGCGACTGCAATTGATTGCTGGCAACGTGAGGTGACCCATATTGTCTTTTGGGACGGCAGAGGAGGCCATTTCTCTTAGATGCACCTTTTACAATTGGGTATTGGTACTTTTCATTGCCCAACGAAACGAGGGTAGCGGAACAATTGCTATTGATCCATTACCGAGTGAGAGCAGGGAACGTAGGGGGAGATACCCCGCCCCTGATATGATGTGACGTTTGTCAAGCAGTATTTTTAGAATAAGATTTCTTACATAAACCATCTCCCATGCGTGTTTGTGAAAAAAGAAAGAGAC
>PGXU01000110.1 GCA_002839335.1 Spirochaetae bacterium HGW-Spirochaetae-4 | reverse complement strand
CCGGTACCGGAGGACATGAGGTGTCGGGCAACGGCTTGGGTTAGGTTTTGATTATGAGGATTTCTCCTTTTACGGTTAGATTAATATTGAGGCAATGCGCTCTCTTGACATCGCTGGAATTGCGTGTAAACTATACGTAAGCGTTTACGTAAGAAAAGGGGAACCATGGCGATCAACATTCAATCTGTCGCGGACAAGGCTGGCGTCTCGATTGCAACCGTATCCCGGATCATCAACAATCTGCCGGGGTATTCGGAAGAGACCCGCATCCGTGTGGAAAAGACGATCGCCGAACTCGGGTATACCCCCAATGCAATCGCACGTGGACTGGTGAATAGCCGGACCAATACCATCGGCGTCCTCCTACCATGCGTAACCAGCAGATTCTCCTCGGAATTGCTCCGAGGCATCGAGAAGGAAGCTCACGAGCGGGGGTACAGCGTCATCATCTGCAATACGGACCGCAACGGCGAACGTACCATGGAGTATCTCAAGACACTTCGGGAGAAGCGGGTGGAAGGAATCATGTTCGTCAGCGAATGGATGACCGACGAATACGGCGATTTCCTGAAGAACATGGACATTCCGGTGGTCCTGATCGCGACACGAAAGGAATCGTACCCGTTCTCCTCCATCAAAGTCGACGACCAGGCGGCCGCCTATAGTGCGACCCGGTACCTGCTCGATAAGGGACACCGGCGCATCGGACTCATCACCGGCTCGCCGGAAGATAGGATCGCCGGTTTGCCGAGGATCGAAGGCTATCGGCAGGCAATACGCGAGGCCGGCATCGAATTAGACGACAACTTCCTGGCCTACGGGGATTTCCACTTCCATAGCGGGGTGGAGGCAATGGCGACACTTGCGCAGCGGAAACTCGGTCTGACCGCGGTGTTCGCGACAAGCGACGAGATGGCTCTGGGAGCCATGACCTATCTGCACCGGCAAGGTGTGCGTTTGCCAGAAGAACTCTCACTGGTAGGATACGACGATACGCTTGACGCGGTCATGGCCTATCCGGCACTTACGACGGTACACCAGGGAATCGAGGAGATGGGAGAAATCGCTATGCAGATGATCGAAGGCAAGCGTACGGCCGAGAACATCGTATTGCCGCATTCGATTACCGAGCGCGATTCGGTGGCGACGAGGGTGTAGTTTTTTTGACTTGGAACGTAAACGCTTACGGTAAGCGTTTACTTAACAAAATAGGAGTGCAATAGAGTGATTGAATCCAATTACCGGGAACCGGTAGGCAGAATGAATGATACGGACGCGTTGGAGCGTCTGCGCAGGACAAGCATCGCCTGTATCGTGGAACACCAGCATGCGAGCGGTGCGTTTCCCGCCGGGCCCACCTTTTCGCAGTACGGGTACTCCTGGTTGCGCGACGGGACCTATATCGCCTACAGCCTCCTGCTGCAAGGTCATGCCGAACGTTGCCGGCATTTCATCGAATGGGTCGCACGCACGGTGACCCGGCATGCCGTAAAGATCGAACGGTTGCCCGAATTGCTTGCTGGAGGTCCGAACGTGGAGAAGCAGGCGTTTCTCGGAGCACGGTATACCTTGGATGGCGAGGAGGACCAGACCGACTGGCCGAATTTCCAGATCGACGGGTACGGCTCCTGGCTCTGGCTCATAGACCGGTACCTCCAGGAGACGGGCGCGACAATGTTGCCCGATACCTGGACCGGTCCCGTGCAAGCGGTGATCCATTACCTCGGCATGGTGTGGCAGCTTCCCAACAGCGACTGCTGGGAAGAATTCGCCGACGAACGGCACCCGGCCACACTGGCGTGTATCGGGGGCGGACTGCAGGCGATATCCCGGTGGGTCGGACCAACCGTACAAGGTGAATCGGAACAGCTTGCCTCACGTATCGAACAATTCCTACTGGACAATCGCCACCCGGACGGATTCTTTCCCAAGTTCCTCGGTTCCCAGACCATCGATGCCAGCCTCCTCTGGTTGGGCGTGCCCTACGGCATCATCCCCCTGGACAATCCCTCGTTGGTCGAAACCATCACACGGATCGAACACGAATTGTTGCACGACGGGGGAGGGGTGCAACGGTATCCGCAGGATACCTATTACGGTGGCGGGTTGTGGATACCCCTGGCAGCCTTCCTCGGTTGGTATTATCTCGCAACGGATCGTCCGGTTGATGCACAGCGGCAGTTGGAATGGATCGCACGGCAGCAGACCACCGGTGGACTGTTGCCCGAGCAGGTCTTGGTACATACGAACAAGCCGTCCATGATCGGAGCTTGGGAAGAGCGTTGGGGGAAGGTGGCCACCCCGTTGTTATGGTCGCATGCGATGTTTTTAATACTCGATTTCGAGTTATCACGCTATTATTCGTAAAAGGAGAGTTATCATGAAGCGAAGGACAACTATGGTCAGTTTGATTGCTGCTGTTGTACTGCTTGCCGTAACCGTGCTGCCAGTGGTGGCGCAAGGTGCGGGGGAAAAGGAGATCGTGCTCGACTACTTCTCGGGAAGGGTGGAGACGGTGGATTGGGATGCCGAGAAGATCGCCGGTTTCGAAGCCGAGAATCCCGGGATAACGGTGGAGTACGAGTTCCAGAAGGATGCCTCCAATGTTATAAAGGTCAAGCTTGCCTCGGGAGAAGTCCCCGACATCACCACCGTGGTGAATCAGGATTTCATCGACCAGGGCATCTACATGGACCTCTCCGATGCCGCGTTCTGGAATCGGATACTTCCCTCGGTCAAGGACCTGTGCACCGATTTACGCACCGGAAAGCAATATAAGGTCGCCACCAACGTGACGATGGGCGGACTCTTCTACAACAAGGCCGTCTTTACCGAGCTGGGACTTTCCGACGCCCAGACTTGGGAGCAGTTTGTCGCCAACCTCGAGGCCATCAAGAAGGCATATCCGGACAAGACACCCCTGTTCCTCGGTGGCAAGGATTCCTGGACACTCGGACACTTTGTCGAATTCTGGGCGCATGGCATTGTGAAGCAGCAACTCGGTATCCCCGGATCCCGCCAGGCATTCCTGGACAATACGGTGGAATGGGATGCACCCAATGGCATCATGGAGAATTTCGCCAAGGCACTGCTTGAACTGCGTGACAAGGGCTTGTTGAACTCCGATGCGATCACCGCGACCTACGACAACCAGAAGGAAGCTTTTGCCAGTGGCGAAGCTGTTATCATCAACCAGGGAATGTGGGTTGTGGGCGATATCGTCAAGCTCAATCCTGCGATGGCAACCAATATCGGCTTCGGTCCATTCCCTTCTGTCGTCAAGGGATTGTCTCCCATGGTCCTGTGTGCCGAAGACAGTGTGTATGCGATCTCGGCAACCTCTGAACACCAGGACGCCGCGCTCAAGTTCCTCGAATACATGTTCAGCGTGGAAGTCCAGAAGGAATATTCGGAAGCCCGCAGCATGCCATCGGCCTTCATCGATGTGGAATCGAATTGGAGTCCCATAAAGGATGATGCGAAACGCCTGGCTTCGGCTTACGTCAACATCAACTTCTCCACCGAAGCCCCCTCCGGCCTTTCGGTGGACGATACCGGCCGACTCATCCAGAAACTGCTCAATGGCGATTATGCCTCCCCGAAGGTGTTCGCGACCGAATACCAGAAGCTTTGGGACAATGCGTATTGACGCAAGTACCTGGTACCAACTGTAGGTTTTGTATACAAAATCGCCAAAGTGGTGCGGAAATCTTGGGCGAGGGTTGCCTGCCGGTGTATACTGATACATCGGCAGGTACCTTCCTTATGTTAGTCGGGACGGATTGTGCCGTCAGAAGGATTGTCAATGCACATCGACACAGGCTCGTGGCACCGGTATATGGCACTTCCAGCGTTCCTCCTCTTTTCGTTGTTCTTCCTGTTTCCGTTGATGCAGGGAGCTGTCCTCAGCTTCACCGATTGGGACGGATTTTCCACACCCAGCTTCATCGGATTCCAGAATTTCGTGGATTTCCTCCACGACGCCAGGGCTTTGCAGGATGTCAGGACGACGGTGTTGTTCGCACTCGGCAGCGCGCCGCTGTTGAACCTCTGCGGACTAGCCTTGGCCCTGTTGCTCAACAAGAAATTCCGCGGCAAGCAGGTGGTGCGGGCATTGCTCTACCTGCCGGCGGTCATAAGTCCCATGATCATGGGATCCATCTGGTACTTGCTGCTGCAACCCAAACGGGGTCTGTTCGCACTGTTGTTGCAACGGGTGGGAGTATCGGGGCAGGGCAATTGGATGCTCTCCAGCAATCTGGCGCTGGTGATCATCGTGTTGGTGAACGTGTGGCAGTATGCGGGCATGACCATGGTCATCTACCTCGCGGGGCTCCAAGCGATTCCCTTGGAGCACTACGAGGCAGCCGATATCGAGGGAGCCTCCTCGTCGCAGACTTTCCGCCATATCGTATTTCCCCAGCTCATCCCATCGTTGAAGATAAATATAATCACCAACATCATCGGATCCCTCTCGGTATTCGAAGCTATCCTGGCCCTCACCGACGGGGGACCCGGGTATGACACCGAGTCGCTGAGCATCTACATACTGCGGATGTGCTACGGAAACAAGACCGGGTACTCGACAGCAGTCGCACTCATGCTGTTCCTCATCATCCTGATACCGGTGTTCATCTCGCTTCGCTTTTTCAACAAGGTGGAGGAACGATGAAACCGAATACAACGATCGTTGCCGATGCACGAAAAACCCGATTGTCCCCACGTAACAGATTGGACTGGTACCTGCTGGCGATTGTCGTCCTGATCTCTTGCGTAGCCATCATCCCCTTCTATCTGCTTGTCCTGCTGGCATTGAAAAGTCCGATCGGCGGATTGGCTGCGATCCGGTTGATGCCCGATTTCCACTTTGTGAATTTCATCACCGCCTGGCAACGTTCGGCGCTCGGCAAGGCCATGTTCAACAGTCTGGTGATGACCGCCGGGGGTGTCGGGTTGCTGGTTTTCCTCTCGTCCATGGCGGGCTATACCATCGCCCGTTTTCCCGGCAAACTCAACCGCACCATATTCACCATCCTGCTGCTCTGTATGATGATTCCGGGAATCATCAACACCGTTCCCCTCTACACGCTGCTCATCCGGCTGAAAGGCATCAACACCTACTGGGCGATGATCTGCGTCATGGCGGTGAATGCCATGCCGTTCGCGATTTTCCTCTATTCCTCGTTCATCCGCGCGATGCCGGTCTCGTTGGAGGAGTCGGCTATCATAGACGGTTGTTCCTGGTTCGAGGCCTTCTGGCGGATCACCTTCCCCTTGATCGGGCCGGTCACCTCCTCGGTGGTAATCCTGCAGGGACTTGGCATGTGGAACAATTATGCCCAGGCGGTGTTTTTTCTCCAGGACAAGGCCCACCGCAACATCCCGCTGTCGATTTCGCTCTTTTTCCAACAATACGGTGCCGATTGGCCGCTTATGGCCGCTGCCGCATTCCTCGGACTGTTGCCAGCCGTCGCGGCATTCCTCGTATTCCAACGCTATTTTGTCGAAGGTATCACAGCTGGAGCCCTCAAAGGGTAGCGGATATCCAAAGGAGAGCACACCATGGGTCCTGCACAAGCACATGATTTCCACCTTTCCATTTGTCCCTCCGTTTCCAGGTTGGCGGATGATGCCTTCACGCTGCCCGTTCGTGTCGGGTTGCATGGAAACATACCCTCCGACGGGGCAGCGTCAGGAGCCTTGAGTTTCCGTATTACCCGCTTGGCAGAGACCATCGTTACCATCAATCTTCCCCTCTCTTCGGAAATACTCGAGGAACTCGCCGCTTCGGGCGAGGTCTCCTTCGAAACCATGCTCGACCTGGAGCCACTTGTTTCTTCGGGTTCCTGCGGATTGGGAATCCATGCCCGGGTCCAACTCGGCGGTGGTATCGAAGGGGAGGCCCGGACCTCCATCGATCGGGGCGAAGGACCGGTTCGGTATGGATTTCTCAGCGACTTTTCTCCACAGGATAGCGACTCGCGCGATGCGGCTGTCGATTTCCTGCTCGCAAACCATATCACCCACGTGCAGTTCTACGATTGGTCGTTCCGTCCCCACCAGTACCGTCCCCAGGTTGGGCACGACGTGCCCGAAAGCGATGTCTACCAGGATACCATGGGCAAGACCATCGACCTCAAGGTCGTGCGCGATCTCATCGGCGAACTGCACGACCGCAGGATGCGTGCGCTCGGTTATGGCGCGGTATACGCCGCAGAGGCCGAGTATGTCCACAACCATCCCGAACAAGCCCTCTATGACCATGAGGGGCACACGATCGACCTGATCGGAAAGTTCTTCATCATGGACTGTGCCGAGGGGAAGCCATGGCGCGCGTGTATCCTCGACCAGTACCGGTATGCCGTCGCCCAGGTGGGTTTCGATGGAATCCACATGGATACCTACGGGTTTCCGAAAACCGCGTGGGATTCGGACGGGCAGCTGGTGGAACTTTCCCCACAATTCGTCTCCCTCATCGATGAATGGGCGGTCCATGGCGATGTGAACATTTTCAACAATGTAGGTGGGTGGCCTGCCGAGGCGACCGGACGTGCCCACCAGGAGGCTGTGTATATCGAAGTCTGGCCACCGCATACCCGGTATCGACATATGCGCCAATTGATCAAGGATGCACGGCGATCCGGCAAGCCTGTGGTGATGGCTGCGTATCTCGAGCCGTTCAAACTGCGGCAAGTCGACCTGAGGATCGGCACAACGGGAGCTTTGCATGCCTACCGGTTGCTCACCGCCGCAATTTGTGCCTATGGCGCCACGCATCTTATTCTGGGAGAGCAGGGTGCCGTGCTTACCCAACCGTACTATTCCGATTACACGCGGTTGACCGATGCGGAACGTCGGGTAGTCCAGGCGTACTCCGATTTCCAAGTCCGGTATCGTGAGCTCCTCTATGACCCGGCCTCGATCGAAATCACCGAAAGCCATGTACTTGGTGAGAATCGCGAATTCTCCGTCGAAGTGGATGGTCTTGGGGCCTCCGGGGCATCCTTCGACGGTGAACCGGGTACCGTGTGGACGGTGGTGCATCGCCAGGAACAGCGGATTGTCATCAATCTGATCAACCTGATGGACCAGGACGATTCGAATTGGAATACTGCCAAAAAGGATAGTACAACCGCGGCTGTGGTGAGAATCCAAATCCCGCGCTATACCGATACCATGAGGATATTCGTAGCGTCAGC
>PGXU01000109.1:7378-13494 GCA_002839335.1 Spirochaetae bacterium HGW-Spirochaetae-4 | reverse complement strand
ACGCACGGGTGAAACTCAAATCGCTGTATCCTATCGTGAGAAAGGAATCAGGGTATGCATCTCTTAATATTTAAATATCATTGGGACAATACACTAGTGACGATTGCTTAAGTAAACTAGTATATTAGGTATATCATGAAGAAGATCTTATGGCCGAAATCAGTTCGACGATTGCTCATTACCTTATTGCTGTTGGCGTTGGTCTGGCCCGGACTCGTTGCTGGAATTCCAGTTAGCGATGCATTCGGCCTCTCTGCGGATATAGGTTGGTACGGTAGCATTCCGAGCCAATTCCATGATGATCCGCTTCCTGTACGCAGTCATCTGACCTTCGGCGGTACCGTTACTCCTGCAACATTCGGTATAGGAGAGAACCTGGAACTGTCCGCTGGGGTCTCTGCGTATTACACTACCCGCTCGTTGATCTACGGAACGACTGTCTGGCGTCCGTTTGCGGCATTGGGAGCGACCATAGACCTCACGATCCACCTCGATCCGCGGTTTTCGATTACTCCCGCAATCACGATGATGGCAGGCATGTATACACAGACACGTGAAATAGCTCCGATTCTCAGACTTTCGGTTACCGGTGGCTACGACTTGCTGTCTTCTCCAAAACGTCAACGGTGGATTCTCACCGTACCGGTCTCAATCGATTTGCGGACCGATTATGTTGCCGTTACCGCCGGAATCGGGATGAAGTGGAAATTGGACCGCAAGATACCAGGAGGTTCCCAGTGAAAAGACACCTCCTATTGGCAATGGTAGTCTTGGTACTCATCATAAGTGTGATCTCCTGCGAGCTGTTGTTGGAGAAACCTGGGAAACCGACGATACATGCGCTGTTTGTTTCGTTGGATTATTATGATTTCGATAATACATTGTCGGAACTTCCTGCAACGCTTGTTGATGCGAAAGAGACTATGATCGCTCTTGATACCCTAGCACAAAAATTCTCGATGGATATGGAGATTTCTGTTTTATTCGATGGAAGAAACGACAGGTCTTGGGATCCGTCAGATGAGTATAGAATTCCGAACAAGGCAAATATTGAAGCAAAAATCAGGTCCTATGCAACGAATCCCGAAGTGGGTGACAACGATATCTTCCTTCTATTCTATTCAGGGCATGGAGACGAAAATGGAAATTCCTTGATAGTCATGGGCCCCAATCTAAAACCAGCGGGTCAAGTTCAGGATTCTGATGTCGTAACTAGTCAAAACTTGGTTGATTGGATGTCTGGAATAAAAGCTAACAAGATTCTCATCCTTGACACCTGCTTCAGCGGCTACATTGTACCGGAATATCCAAAGACCTTTGACGATAGGGCTGAATCCTCGCTTCAACAGTACGATCCGGCTGCTTTCTACCTAACCGCCTCATCAGCTACACAGACATCCCAAGAAGCCTTATTTTCATCTATCGGTCATAGTCATGGCTACTTCTCTGTTTACTTTCTGAAAGCGCTGGGGTGGAACCATAGCGAAGAGTATTCGAGTAACATTATCATTGATGATATCGAGTATATCGTTGACGGTAAATTATTTTCTGCTTCCGACTCTCCGGCTTATAAGAATGGGAACATTCTGATTGGAGACGTTTTCAGATACATCACCGACGCCTTTAGATTTACCGAAGGCTGGATTTCCTTCCAAACCCCCCAGACTGGAGATGGTCCACTCGACCTGGTGCTGTTCAGCGAACAGTGGTAGGTGCTCAGCCGCTGAACCGCATGTTCTTGACCGCATCTATCTCATCACGTAGTATAGCCGCCTGCTCGAACTCCAGGTTCTTGGCATGTTCCAACATCTCCCGCTCGAGATCCTTGATATACTTCTTCCGGTCCCCCGACTGCAGCAGGTTGTACTTGCTCTTGAGAACGGTGATATCGCCCTTTTGGATCTCCTGCTTGTCTATCTTTTCCCTGGTGATAAGGTCCTGGATGGACTTTATGATTGTCGTCGGGGTAATACCATGCTTCTCGTTGTATTCCTGTTGGACCGCACGCCTGCGGTTCGTTTCCTGAATCGCCTCTTTCATGGCATCGCTGTGCTTGTCGGCATACATGATCACCCGACCATCTACATTTCGGGCAGCCCTGCCGATCGTCTGGATAAGGGAAGTCGCGGAGCGGAGGAATCCTATCTTGTCGGCATCGAGAATCGCGATCAACGAAACCTCGGGCAAGTCCAACCCTTCGCGCAGCAAGTTGATTCCGACCAGGATATCGTAGGTACCAAGCCGAAGGTCGCGCAACAACTCGACCCGTTCGATCGTTTCCACTTCGGAGTGAAGATAGCGGACACGTAGCCCGAGATTGGCCATATAGTCGGTAAGGTCCTCGGCCATCCGTTTGGTCAGTGTCGTCACCAGGACACGTTCCTTCTTGGCAACCGTCTTTCCGATTTCTCCATAGAGGTCCTCCATCTGGCCTTCGGTCGGACGGACTTCAACAACCGGGTCGAGCAATCCGGTGGGACGGATAATCTGCTCGACTATTTGGGAGGATTCACCTATCTCGCGCTTTGTGGGAGTCGCAGACACATATATACGCTGGCCACAGGTCTTGTCAAACTCGTCGTACTTGAGCGGACGGTTGTCCAGGGCGGAAGGGAGGCGGAATCCATAGTTGACCAGATTGAGTTTACGACTCCTGTCCCCCTCGTACATCGCACCGATCTGAGGGAGCGTGACATGGGATTCATCGATGAACGTCAAGAACCCTTTGGGGAAATAGTTGAGAAGCACCGGCGGCGCCTCTCCCGCTTCCCTATTGCCCAAAGGCCGGGAATAGTTCTCGATACCCGAGCAATATCCCAATTCCTGCAACATCTCGAGATCGTACTCGACACGGGTCTTAATCCGTTCGGCTTCGAGGAGCTTCCCGTTGTTCATGAAATAATTGTATTGCTGGTCAAGTTCGTCGCGAATCCGCCCGACCGCCGCCTGGATCTGTTCGGGTGGCATGACAAACTGCTTCGCGGGGTACAAGCTTACCGAAGGGACAGTATCCAATACCTTTCCGGAAACGGGATCGAACCACTCGATGCGTTCGATTTCATCCCAATTGATCCGGATACGGATCGCAGTCTCCATATAGGATGGACAGATCTCGACCACATCACCCCGGACACGGAACGAACCCCGTTCCAGGATCATGTCGTTGCGATCATATTGCATGCGGATCATATGCTCCAGGTCCACCTTGTGGTCGAACTTCTGGCCGACCTCGAACGGTTTGACCATATCGCGTACGGACACCGGGTTGCCCAGACCGAAAATACAGCTTACCGAAGCGACGATAATGACATCGCGACGTTCCATGAGGGAGAACGAGGCATAGAGCCGCAACCGGTCGATCTCATCGTTGATATCGGCATCCTTCTCGATATAGAGATCCTTGCCGGGAACATACGCCTCCGGTTGGTAATAATCGTAAGTCGATACGAAATAGCCGACCGCGTTTTCGGGGAAGAATGATTTGAATTCACGGAACAACTGGGCGGCAAGGGTCTTGTTGTGGCTGAGCACCAACGTTGGTCTCTGCACCTTCTCGATGATCTTCGCCATCGTATAGGTCTTGCCCGATCCGGTCACACCCTTGAGCGTTTGACGTTCGAATCCCGATTCGAGCCCTGCGGACAACAACTCGATGGCATCGGCCTGGTCCCCCGCAGGTTCATAATCTGCCACGACCTTGAATGGAACGGGTGTCAGCGTACTGTCCATTCCATTCCCTCCGGTCGCTCGACCAACTCCACTTGCAACACCTTCTTCTCCCCTTTCCGAAGCACCTCGACAGCCACGGTATCCCCGGGATGCGTATCCACCAAGGCACTATACAGATCGGCATATTCGGCGACAGGCTCCCCATGGACCGCAACAATGACATCTCCTCCGAGATAGATCATCGACGAACCGTACTGCACCCGCTGGACTCCACCTTTCAAACCACCCTTCTCTGCTTTTCCACCGGTTCGAACTTGGGAAACCAAAAGTCCCGACTGCACCTGCAGGTCGGCATATTCGACGATACTGGGATCGAGTTGTACCATGGTCACATCCAACCACCCACGCATCACCTTGCCGAAGCGGATCAAATCGGGAATAACCGAAATGGCGGTATCGACCGGAATGGCGAAACCGATGCCTTGGGAAACACCCGATGTCGAATGGATGGTGGTGCATATGCCGACCATCTCTCCCCGGCTATTGAGCAACGGACCACCGGAATTGCCCGGATTGATCGCCGCATCCGTCTGTATCATCCCATTGATAACCGTGTTGGTATCGGTTCGCACCGGTCGCCCAAGACCAGAGACCGTACCGATGGTCATGGTCCGGTCATAGCCGAATGGATTTCCAATCGCCACAACCTTCTGCCCTACCTTCAACGTATCCGCGGTTCCGAACACAATCGGTTCGAGCAACATTCCCTGCGGAAGATCTATCTTAACCACGGCCAGGTCGTTCTCGTTGTCCTTGCCGACCAGTACCGCATCGTGCACACTTCCGTCATGAAGGCTTATACTCAACTGGGTCGCATTGTTCACGACATGCGCGTTGGTGAGGATATACCCGTCCTCGCTGATCACAATACCCGAACCGGTACCTTGGACAGGAAGGACCTCAAGGAAGGTATTCAACCCGAGGGTAAGTGTGGTGATATGCGCGACACTCTTGTTGGCCTTTTCGTAGATGGCGATATTACGCATCTCGTCGGCGCTGTAACTATAGGCCCCCATATTTCCGAGGAACACCGAAACCCCTTGGTCTCCATAGAAGATGTCGTTTACCGTCACGCCCGCAAGCTCGAGTAGCCCGAGTTCCCCGTCACGGTCCAGCACATCGGCCAACACTTCACGCTGTCGCTCAAGCCTATCCTTTTCCCGCAAGGAACGGGTCCAGACCATGATGCCGACTGCGAGAATCACCACAAGAATACCAATGAGAATTGTTCGTATGGTTCGCCAGATAGGATGCCGCTGCAAACGTGTGCCCTTTTCCAAACTGCTCCTCCGCTCCTGGATTCATCACAGCCAAGTTTACCCTGTTTCCGTCCCTCTGTACACTGACTATGTCTCCAAGTCGAGGGTCACCTTCCACGACCCCTTGCCGAACAGATAGAGCGACCATAGCAGTACCAGGAAATTGCTGATCAACATTGCCCACCAGATGCCGGAGGAACCGAGCCCGAGGGCCAAAGGCAACAGGTAAGAGAGCGGAACCCGCAATCCCCAGAGCCGGACAATATTCATAACCATGATAGGGCGAGTCATGCCTCCACCCTGGAAAGCTCCCATGACAACCGTATAGAGAGCAAAAAAGACGACAGAAGCCGAGGTGATGCGGAACATCTGCACGCCATGCGCGATGACGTCGGGATCGTTGACAAAGAACATGATCACATATTTCCCATATATCATGACCAGTCCCATACCGATGCTGATGAATATCCCACAGATCAACAACCCGCGTTTGGCTATGGAGGCGGCTTCCCCACTCTTGTGTTCACCAAGTTTCTTTCCCACCAGTATCGCGGTCCCCTGGCTGATTCCTTGTGCAGGCATATTGAAGAACGACTGTACGCGGTTGCCGACACCGAATGCGGCGATCACCGCGGGGCCGAACGAATTGACCACTCCTTGCATAACAGCGAAACCAAGGGATGAGAACGATTGGCCGATTGCCGCAGGAAGACCAATCCGGGACATGAGGGACAAAGTCGCACGGTTCGGACGCATCAACGGGAACCTGACACGAACCCTCTTGAATCCACCGAAGAGAAACGCCATCGATAGGGAACAGCTGACCATGCGGGCAAGAAAGGTCGCCCACGCAGCTCCTGCGACTTCCATAGCCGGAATCGGTCCCCACCCGAAAATGAAAATTGGGTCCAGGACCACATTGAGTACCACTGAAGCTGTCTGGACATACAAGGGAGTCAATGAATCCCCTACTCCCTGCAGCGTACCGCGTAGGGTAAGGTCTCCGAAGAGAAACGGCATGGTCAGGAAGGTGATTCCCATGTACTGCAACGTATAGGTATACGTCAGACCGGCGGGCACCTGCATGAGGGCGAGCAACGGTCTGACGTATACCTATACGTTGCAGTA
>PGXU01000109.1:0-7275 GCA_002839335.1 Spirochaetae bacterium HGW-Spirochaetae-4 | reverse complement strand
ATGACGACAACAGACATGACGGCGTTCACCAGAAAAACTTGGGAAGCGAGAAAATCAAGGCGGGTCCTATTGTTCCTATTCGCCCCGTAGGCTTGGCTCACCATGGTTGTTCCCGCAACCGAGAAAGCCACCCCGAACACGATGATGAAGTTGCTGATGTGCATGGTGATCGAGGGAGCACTGATCGCCTCCTTGCCCAGTTTTCCCAAAAAGAATGCATCGACCATATTGTACATGGTCTGCAAAAGGTTGGAGGTCATGATAGGCAGGGATATACACATGAGTTGTATTGACAAAGAGGATCGGTCGAGGGATTTCATGATATGCAATCATAGCCTTCTCGTGCCGTCTTGTCACCGTAGGAGTGGAAATCTTTCCAAAAGATATGCAATGGCCACCTGTCGATACCTCTCGGGACCTCGGCTCCCTTTTCTTGCTAGGCACCTCTATGATACTATCATGCATCACGCATGCCCCCTTTGGAAGGGGCGGAGGAATGATATATGGATATGGATGGACTGGAGAAAAAGGAAGAACGGAGTCTTAATTTTCTCGAACGCATCATTGAGGACGACCTCGCGAACGGTCGGGTTCCCGACAATACGGTCGTCACCCGGTTTCCCCCCGAACCGAACGGATACCTGCACTTGGGACACATCAAGTCGATTTGCCTGAATTTCGGCCTGGCTGAAAAATATGGAGGCAGATGCCACTTGCGCCTAGACGATACGAACCCCGAAAAGGAAGATGTCGAATACATCGAATCTATCCAACGCGATATCAAGTGGTTGGGTTTCGACTGGGGAGAACACCTCTACCACGCCAGCGATTATTATGACCAACTCCACACGATCGCCGTAAACCTTATCAAGGAAGGCAAAGCCTATATCGATTCCCTCACTCCCGAACAGATGAAGGAATACCGAGGAACGCTGACAACCCCCGGACGAAACAGTCCCGACCGCGACCGTCCGATCGAGGAGAACCTCAGGCTGTTCGAAGAGATGCGACAGGGCAAGCACCCCGAGGGCAAGTACCTGTTGCGCGCGAAGCTCGACATGGCGAGCCCCAATCTGAATATGCGCGATCCGGCTCTGTACAGAATAAAATATGCCAGCCATCCGCGTACCGGGGACAAGTGGTGCATCTATCCGATGTACGATTATACCCACCCCATCAGCGACGCGATCGAGGGTATCACCCACTCGATCTGCACATTGGAATTCGAAGACCATCGTCCGGCGTACGACTGGGCGACTTCCATAGACGGCATCGAGCATGCACCACACCAGTACGAGTTCGCCCGGCTGAATATCAACTATATGCTCATGAGCAAGCGACGGCTGTTGAACCTGGTGAAACTCGGAATCGTCACCGGTTGGGACGACCCCCGCATGCCGACCATCACCGGTATCCGCAGGCGTGGGTACAGTCCCGAATCGCTCAGGGATTTCGTCTCCCGTGTAGGAGTGGCGAAAGTTGAAAGCGTCGTCGATTACAATCTGCTCGAGTTCTGTGCCCGTGAGGACCTGAACAAGCGCGCCAAGCGACTCATGGTGATCCTTGACCCGTTAAAGCTGGTCATCACCAACTATCCCGAGGAAAAGACCGAGTGGTTCGATGCGGACAACAATCCCGAGGATCCCGATAGCGGGACACGGCCGATTCCGTTCTCGCGGGAACTGTACATCGAGCGGGAGGACTTCATGGAAGTCCCGATCAAAGGATACCACCGCCTGTATCCCGGCAATGAGATCCGACTCAAGCACGCCTACTATGTCACCTGCACCGACGTGGTGAAGGATGCCGACGGGAACATTGTGGAGATCCTCTGCACCTATGATTCGGAGAGCCGTGGCGGAACGACGGAGGACAAGCGAAAGGTACGTGGTACCAGCCATTGGGTAAGTGCCCGACACGCGATCGAAGGAGAGGTCCGTTTGTACGACAAGCTCTTCTCCACCGAGTATCCCGGTGAGAGGACAGGAAACTACCTTGATGATGTCAATCCGGAGTCGTTGGTGGTCCTGCACAGTGCCAAGATGGAACCGTCACTACGGGATGCGAAGGCAGGTGAATACCTGCAGTTCATCCGCAACGGATACTTCATGGCCGATTCGGTTGACCACAGCGCCGACCATCCGGTATTCAACCGGACGGTGACCTTGAAGGATTCCTGGAGCAAGAAGGCCAACAAGCAGAACTGACAAACCATCGACTTACATGCATGTTTATGTCGTTCGGGGGCCGTAATCAATTGACGGCCCCCTGCTTTTTGCTATACTTCTCGTATGCCCCACTATTTTTTCGACGCACACATGCATGCCATGAATCTCATCCATCCCAACTTCGTATCCTTCGTCGATTCCGTTGCGGATAATATCGCACAGTTCGTCACCAGTGGGGCGCTCTCTTCGGGGTACCTGCTTACTCCTGCCAACCGGGGGCAACAGGGCTTGGTTACCATACTCAACATGTTCAGCGTGTTCGAGCGGCCGATCGGGGAAATCTTCACTCTCATGGAGGAGGACCTGTCGGGCGCATTCACACATCGTCAAGCCGCAGTCAAAGGCAAAGCTCCGGAAAACCTCAAGTATCCAAAAAAACCCTACATCCGCGATGGAAAATTGTATTTCCGATCGATGGTATACGACAAATATGCACTTATACCTCTGGTCATGGACTTTTCCCGCCTCTCGAGTGATGAGGACAGCAGGTCCTACTATACGAACGAACTGCAGGAAAAGATCCTTTCATACGTCAAGGACACCCTCGACGGTATCGACTGGTACCGCTCGGCACGCCCGCAGGGAATGATGGAGTTCTTTCCTTTCCTCGGTATAAATCCGGAAGTCCATGAAATGGACTTCATCCAGGAACTGTTGGCGACATATGTCCGTTCGGATACATCACCAGTTTGGGGCCCACGTCGTATAAAGTCACCGAAACGGTTCAGGGGAGTGAAGTTCTACCCTCCCCTCGGTACTGATCCTTGGCCAGAGGATGCATACAAGCGCAAGAAGATAGAGTACATATACAGCTTCTGCGAATCGAACGAGGTACCACTGATCACCCATTGCGACGACCAGGGGTTCAGGGGCGTTCCGGCAAAGTTGGCCCAACAGTATACCGATCCCTCGGCATGGAGACCCGTGCTCGAACGGTTTCCCAAACTGAAGATCGATTTCGCCCACTATGGACGGCAATACAATCCAATCGGCAAATCGCCATTGCGTGCCTTCCTCGACAATACATGGACCAACGACCCGTGGTTTACCGCGATTGTCGACCTCATGATGGAATTCGAGTATGTGTATGCCGATTTTTCCTTCAGCGGGACCGATCCCGACTTCTATTCCGATCTCTCCGGTTACATCCATGGCCTGGAAGACGAGCGGGTGTCAAAGACTATCTTGGAACGCTCCATGTTCGGTTCCGACTTCTCGGTGAACCTGGCGAAGGTCGAATCGTACACCAACTATCTCAAGGTATTCGAGGACAGCCCTTTCACCGACGATGAGATCGACGGGTTTGTTTCCAGAAACCCGATCCGGTTCCTTGGATTGGAGCTCTAGAGTTCATGCTAATTCTCTGGATCTTCACTATCCCATGAAGAGCCGGCTTTATAGCCCACGATTGTTTGCGCATGGTTGATATGGCTTTTGAAATATTCAATATCTTCAGGTTCGACATCAACTAAAGACAACACATCGTTATCTTTCAACCAGGGTGTATCGCTTTTATTCTTATACACCTGATAGGCATCGATTCCCGTGCTGATACAGTATCCCGAAGCCAGCAACTGCTGCACCATTTCTACCTTGGCCATGCTGTCCAGTACTATGACCCCCGCATGGTGGTTGTCGAAATATGCGGCACCCGGCAGCCGTGAACGGTACATCGCGGCCTCCCGGTAAGCCTCTTCACTCGGCCAAGGATACGTATATGTATCTAGTACGGATTCATCGGGGAAATTTTCGTAGGGCATGGTTTTCCACGTACTTGATCCGATCCTACTTATAACCGATTGGATTCCATAGAAGGTAGATCCCGGACTTCCGTTCGAGGCCTGGTGGTAGGTGAAATCGGGACTCATGATCTTGTCCTGATATGCCACTGTCGGATAGCCGGGATATCTGGTATCCGGGTATTCGAATGATTCCCATTGGGCTCCAGACAGGTCCCACCCATGCTCACGTGCTTCGTTGTAGGTCTGTATATAATAGGAATTTGAAAAAGCGGTACATGATCCCTTCTGACCCTGGTTGGCGATCGGGGGAAAGTATTGCGTCGCACTCAGGTCGACTACCGACGGCAAGCTCCCGCTATATATCGGATTCACTGAACGCAATGTTACCATCTCACGCAATTCCGATTCGGTCGGAGGCAACAACCCTCCTGTGTAACCATCGGAAACTAGAGCACTGCTTCTGGAGGATCCCGCCAAGCTTATTTTTGGTTGCTGATACCCCAGTATCTGTTGGATGTCCTGCTCGCTCAGCGGTCCCGTCTCGAAGAGGGAGCCTGGTGCGATTACGCTCCGGGAATTCGGTTGGGAAATGGCCAACTGGTACGGATCCAGCTTACCTGCAGTCGGAATCGTTAACACCTCCTGGGTATTTGCGCTCACACTTGCAGGCAATGGTTGATCGAAACTGAGAATGAAATCGGAGTCGTCCGGAGGTTCTCCAGTATACTCAGCATGTAGTTCGATGCTGAATTCCTTGAGCGTCGCCACATAGGAATCGGACACGTTGTCTATGCGTATGAATAGGTCGTTTGTGGCGATGTAGGGAGCAAATTCGCTGATATCCAACACAATCGGATTGTCAGGGAAGGGATATTGCCACAATTTCACCGGATCCAGACCCGGACCGATAGTTCCATCGATTGTCTGCAGCAGCTTCTCCGCAATCGGATGTTCCGGAGACCCTACCCCGACTGATACTCTGCAAAGGGATCTGTCTTCATGCTCCACCCAAAATTTGGCCAGCAATGTAGGTCTATAGGGTTGTGAGAAATCATTCAACGAGTAGTACAGGACCATCTCCAAATCGATGGCAGCGTCGAAGGGAATCCAATAGTGTCCATCGTCCACAGATTCCCATGTACCGGTCCCCCAAGAATTGACCACCTTGAAAGCACCTGTCGTTGTTTCCTTGGATGGGTCGACAAACCGTATCGGGTCGGTGAACTGTGGTAGTGTCCAGTTGTTCTCCACCAGGAGTTCGCCCGATGGGATTGAGGTGTCTTCCAGCACTGAAATGTGGTATCCGATATGGAAATCCCCAACCAAAGTGGCAAGATAATACTGGGTGCGTGGGATTCCAAATTCTTCGATTATTTCAATTTTACTCATCAAATCCGACAAACCATCATAAAACCCTGCAGGATCATTCCGTCCCAAAGTCTCACCGACCGCCAGTGTAATATCTTTGGTCCAAATCGCAAAGAACTTCTGGTCGTCCATTGTGACGACCGGATCCTCCGACGCATAGAAATCTATTTGGATTTTCCCCCTGAACGGTTGGTTTCCGATATTGGTTATAGTTGGTACGGCAAAGGTAAATTCCGAGGAATCGGGGGAAGATGGGACCGTATATACATCGACACTTCGCTCATAAGAGTGGGAACCTTCGGCTTGCATGATATATGCCTGCCGAGCCTGCAAGTCGTATCCTGCAAGTGCCTGGACCTGGCCCAGGTAATGCAAATCGGATGCGACCACCTGGTGGCGGACCCATACCTTTGCCCCTTGCAAAAGCTCTTCCTTGACGGTTTGGACCGGTCCAGTACACGGTTGCCAATGCATCCCGTCATCGAGACTGTACTCGTACATTGACGAAACATGGTAGATATTCCCTTCCGAAACATCGAGATACGGGTAAGACAGCGGAGCTTTGGGGATAATATAATCCACACTCTTTTGTCGTACGGTCTTCCCCTGGCGGTCGATCGCGATTGCCTGCAATCGTGTGGTGGTGTTAATCCTTACCGGACTGGTGTACTGCGGACTGCGTCTGGTCGGTGTCGATCCGTCGATAGTGTAATGGACGGCTGCCGAGCCCCTACTCTCCATGGTGACGTCAATGGGATTGAAATAGGTTTTCCCACTATGAGAGAATTCGAGTGATCCTGGGGATGCGGTCGTGAACAGATCGCAACCAGCCGACAAAACCACCAGCAGTGTAAGAATAAGGAGTGTAATGCTTAGCCGGCTACGCAACAAGGAGTCTCAAAGTTTTCATATGTTGCAACAATATAGCATGGCTGGAGCCATCGCAACAAGAATAAAAGGTATCAATACCCCCCAGGGCAAGCCCAGGAAAGTGGAGGCCAAGCCTCCTTTTCCGCCCCAAGGGGCGAGGTATGGATCCTTACGTTGCCTGCACTCGCTCGGGAGAGTGACCACTTCGTGGTCCCTTTCCCCTCGCTTCGTTTGGCATGAAAGGCTCCTTCCGTCACCTCACGTTGCCTGCACTCGCTCGGGAGAGTGACCACTTCGTGGTCCCTTTCCCCTCGCTTCGTTTGGCAATCAAACAAACCGATCCTATTGCATGTGATACTCCCATATAATTCGAGTATTGAGCCGGGAACAAGTAGAAGGCCGCCAAATGAGGCGACCTTCTACGATTATTCTAAAGAATTAGTCTTTCTTCTCGTCGTCAAGACGGAAAAAAGTTTCTTGGTCTCCACCCCTGGACCGTGTCGGTTTGAACCGGTCGTATCCATAGGGTTTCGGCCCGCCTTTGTTGGCGGAACGATCCCGGTCGAAGCCCCGGTCTTCCCGAGGCCGATCGTTGTCGAACCTACGTGGTGGCCGATCTTCCCGTGGGCGGTCGCTGTCAAAACTCCGTGGCGGCCGATCCCGATCAAACGGACGGTCTCCCCGAGGCCGATCGTTGTCGAACCTTCGCGGTGGCCGATCTTCCCGTGGGCGGTCGCTGTCAAAGCTTCGTGGCGGCCGATCCCGGTCGAACGGACGGTCTCCCCGCGGGCGGTCGTTGTCGAACCTCCGTGGCGGCCGGTCGCGGTCGAACGGACGGTCTCCCCGTGGCCGATCGTTGTCAAAGCTCCGAGGCGGTCGGTCGCGGTCGAACGGACGGTCTCCCCGTGGCCGATCATTGTCAAAGCTTCGTGGCGGTCGGTCGCGGTCGAACGGACGGTCTCCCCGTGGCCGATCATTGTCGAACCTTCGTGGCGGCCGATCCCGATCAAACGGACGGTCTCCCCGAGGCCGATCGTTGTCGAACCTTCGCGGTGGCCGATCTTCCC
>PGXU01000108.1 GCA_002839335.1 Spirochaetae bacterium HGW-Spirochaetae-4 | reverse complement strand
CACCATGATTGTCCAACTACCGATCTCACAGACACAAAACTTCGCCATGTTGGCCGTCCCCCTGTTTATACTTGCCGGCAATCTCATGAATGCTTCCGGAATAACTCATAGGTTGATGAAGCTATCCAGTGTCCTCACGGGACATATGCGTGGTGGCTTGGCGCAAGTGAGCGTAGTACTATCCACCCTCATGGGCGGGGTGTCGGGATCTGCAATCGCCGATGCCTCCATGGAAGCAAGGATCCTCGCACCGGATATGATAAAACGTGGATATGCCCCCGGATTCACGGCGAATGTGATCAGTTGGACGGCACTGATCACCGCCACCATACCTCCCGGAGTTGGAATCATCCTCTATGGTACTGTCGGTGAAGTCTCCATCGGTCGCCTGTTCGCTTCCGGACTTCTGGTAGGACTGCTGATGATGATCGCACTCATGTTCACCGTCTGGCTTGCTTCCATACACCATGGATATGCTCCGGAACGGGAACATGCCGCAAGGCCAAAAGAAGTCTTCGCTGCCGTCAAGGAGAGCATCTGGTCCCTGCTTTTCCCTATCCTGTTGCTTTTCGGAATTCGTAGCGGATTGTTTACTCCAAGTGAAGTCGGAGCGTTCGCGTGTATCTATGCGCTGACTGTTGGTTTCTTCTACAAGGAGCTCAATGTCCAGAAGCTCCTCAAGACACTCGGTGATTCGGTGGTGGATGTTGGAGCAATCATGTTCATCATCGCACTTTCGGGAATTTTCGGGTACGGAATCCCCTATGAACAGATACCCGGTAAATTGACACAGGCAATCCTCGGAATCAGCCAAAACAAATACGCCGTCATGGGAATCATCGTCTTCTTCTTGATTATCCTGGGCATGTTCATCGACGGTTCCGTGGTCATCCTGCTTTTCACACCGATCTTTCTTCCGCTTGCCATGCAAGTGGGAATCGATCCGGTCCATTTCGGCATACTCTTCTGTACCATCATCACCATGGGAAATATGACCCCACCGGTCGGTCTGGCCATGTATGCGGTGTGCTCAGTCATGAATATCTCCATCGGCAGGTATGTGAAGCACATGTGGCCATTCATCTCGACTATCACAGTGATGGTTCTCATTCTCATCTTCTTCCCTCGGCTGGTCCTGTTCCTGCCGAATCTTCTGTTTGGTTAGGAGGTATGAACGATGCAATTCCATGGTAAGACCGCTATCATCACTGGTGCTGCAAAAGGTATTGGAAAGGAGATAGCGCTGATGCTCGCCGAACAAGGGGCATATGTAGTCGTCGTAGATATTGGAGATGCTTCCGAAGTCATTGGCGCACTCCAAGAGAGGAATTTGCAGGGGATGGCCTTACAAGTCGATATTACCGATTACTCCGCTGTCGAAATTGCCGTAAGGGAAATCCTGGATAGGCGGGGAAGTATCGATATTCTGGTGAACAATGCCGGAATAGTGGCTCGCGGAACAATACTCACCATGAGCATTGAACAATGGAAGCGGGTAATGGAAGTCAACGTCAACGGTACTTACTATTTTTGCAAGGCCGCGATTCCGTCGATGATCTCACAAAAATCGGGAAAGATCGTCAACATAACCTCTATCGCCGCCAAGACAGGCGATTTGACAGCCGCTCCGGCATATGGAGCATCAAAAGGTGCTGTCTCCACCCTCACCCGTTCATTGGCACGTCAGGTGGCACAGTATGGAATTACCGTGAATGCAGTCGCGCCGCATGCGATAGAGACGGACATGAGCGCCGAATGGTCCGAAGAGAAGAGGACCGGCGTGGTCGAGTCGTTGCCGGTGAAACGCATGGGAACACCACGGGAAGTTGCCGCAGCAGTGTGCTACCTCGCGAGTGATGACGCTGCTTTTGTTACGGGAGAAACACTGAACGTGAACGGTGGATATCTCATGGATTAGGCGTTGCCGTCCTTCACCCCACACTGTTTTGAAATCATCGCCCCTGCTTGAAAAACTCTCCATCGAGAATATTGTGGCGGCTGGTCGCCAGATGTTTCCTGATGATGTGCACCGCTACCGGATCGTGTTGTTCCAAGGCCTCCACCAACTGTATATGGTCCTGGAATGTCTGTTCCACGTTGGGCACGATACCGATATCGTACATGAAGTTCATGTTCAGGTGCAAATTCAATTCCCGATAGCTCTTGTTGATGAATTCGTTGTCCACCAGCGAGCAGAGGGTGATATGGAATCGCCAGTCGTCCATAATATAGCGTTTCAAATCGAAATGTTCGCCATCGATCGAAGCTGCCATCCGTTGGATAATCTCATGCAACGGCACCAACCTTTCCGCCGAGACATCGACATAGGTCGATTTCACACAGTACACTTCCAGCAATTCACGTACGTCGAGGGCTGCGCGGATCGTTTCCTTCGTTGGAGTCTTGAACACACACATGCTTCTTGGCTTGATCTCGACTATCCCTTCCAGTTCCAGCCGTTTCAAGGCTTCCCGGATTGGCATCATGCTCACCTTCAGCTCGTCCGCAAGACTTCTGGTACTGAGGGTCTCACCATACTTGTATCGTCCACCAATGATCGCATTGCAGAGAAACATGTATACCTGCTCGGCCAGACTGCGTCTTTCAATCGTGATTTCGTCGCTATCTTCCATGGAAAACTCCCTGAACAGTGATATCAGTTCCTAATATCTATTATATCAGTACCTACATTTTGTGACAATCGAATAAATTAAAAAACCCGGAGCTTAGCTCCGGGCAAGTGTGTAAGGAATTTACCGTCAGAATCCCAGCAACGATGGTATGAATGTAGAGATTATCGGTACATATGCAATGATGAACAGTGCGATCACTTCGACTATAATGAATGGGAATATTGCCTTGCTGAGTGTAGAAAGCTTCAGTTTCGTGATACTGCAAGCAACAAAAAGACAAGCCCCTACCGGTGGAGTCATTAATGCTATATTAAGTGACAACACCATGACAATACCGAAATGGATCGGGCTCATCCCGATACCTACCGCAATCGGGTGCAAGATCGGTCCAAGGATAATCAGTGCGGCGGCGATATCCATGAACATGCCGACTACCAGCATGAGTAGAATTATCAACAGGAGGATAACAGCCGGACTTCCTGTGGCGGCCAAGAGGAAATCGGCGATCATTTGGGGGACCTGGTTTATGGCCAGGACCCAACTGAGGATGCTTGCGGTTCCGATGATCAGGAAGACAACACCCGTTATCTTGGCAGTATTGACGAACATGGAAGGAAGATCCTTGACCTTGATGCTCTTGAGTATGAAGAATCCGACGACCATGGCGTAGGCTACGGCGACTGCGGCTGCTTCGGTTGGAGTAAATACTCCGCTCAAGATTCCTCCGAGAATAATGATTGGCATAAGCAAGGGCAAGATCGCGTCCTTGAGGCCTAGTATCTTATCCTTGAAAGTCGACTTCTTGCCTTTCGGATATCCCCGCTTGAAGCTGATGATGGACGAGAGGATCATGAGCATGATCGCCAACAGGATACCGGGCAGAAAACCTGCGGCAAACAACCCTGCGATCGAGACATTCATGAGTGATCCATAGATGACCATCATGTTGGATGGTGGAATGGTTGGTCCGATGATGGAGGAAGCGGCCGTAACCGCAGCGGCGAAATCGAGGTCATACCCATCCTCTTCCATGGCGGGTATCAACATGGTACCGATCGCAGCGGTATCGCTTACCGCAGCTCCCGTCATACCTGCGAAAAAGACACTCGCGATAATATTCGCATGGGCCAATCCACCACGAACATTCCCGACAAGGATATTGGAGAATTTCACCAATCGTCCGGTGATTCCGGTACGGTTCATGATTTCGCCGGCAAGGATGAAAAACGGCATGGCCATGAGGGTGAACATATCCAACCCGCTGAAGAATTGGAGCGGGGCCATAGAGAACATGGCCACATCGTTCGCCATCATGTACATACCTACTAGACCGGCGACACCAATGGTGAACCCGATTGGTATACCCAACAGAAGAAGTGTCGCAAAGACTATGATTATTGATAAGAACATACGTGTTTCCTCATTTAGATGTCGATGATTTTTCGTTCCTGTGACGCCGGGGCATACCCCTTTGACAGATTCAGGATGTGTGTGATTACAAGCTGGATGATGGCGAGGGTCATGGATACGGGAATCGCCAACGAGGGAAGTACCATCGTTATTCCAAGGCCCATGGAAAATTGCCATTTCGCTTCAATGGTCATCAATATCGAATAATAGATCATGACCGATAGGAAACCCAAAATCACCACGAAAATGATGCTTCCCAAGATGATGCGTACCGTCTTTGATTTGGCTGCATCGAGCAGCACGGTCAAACCTACATGTTCATTGTCACGGACGCCTATGCTGATTGCCAACGTAGCGGCCCAGATCATGAGATAACGGGAAAGTTCCTCCGACCAGCTGAGCGGCATGCGGAAGACATATCGGAACAACACCCCCAGCAAGACTACCGCTGTCATGCCACCGATGGTGACAACGCAGAGTTGGTTGACAATTGTATTGAGAATCTCCGAGATCTTATACAGTACCCTGATAACCTTATTTTCTTGTGAATCCATGCGATGACTCCTAAGCAATAGCGCCGGCCTAAGCCGGCGCCGATAGTGATTCTCGTATTCGAACGCGCTTAGTAACCGAGCTTCTTCTCTGCCGCTTCAACAGCCGCAAGGAATCGGTCGACCCAGTATTTGCCCTGGTTCTTGTAGGATTTCTCCAAGAATGCCCGGGCGGCAGGAATAGCCAGATCCCTGAACTGTTTCATTTCAGCTGCGGTAGGAACATACACATTCATCTTTTCCAACAACACCGGCAATCCCTTGTCGGAAGAATCGATCACACGGCTCACACCACGACCGGCAAGGACAGCGGTTCTGGATGCATCGTCGATGATCTTCTTCTGGTCAACGGTAAGACCGTTGTAGAAACGGGGATTCATGACCCATACGTACGGTGCATACAAGTGGTTGGTCAATGTGATGTAATCCTGAACTTCGTAGAACTTGGCCATGTTGATTATGGAGATCGGGTTCATCTGACCATCGACAACGCCAGTCTGCAACGAGGTATAGACTTCAGCCCAAGCGACAACGGTCGGCGATGCGCCAAGGGATTTCACGACTTCCTGGTGGAGGGGCACTGCCATGACACGCAACTTCAAGCCCTTCATGTCGGCTGGAGTCCGAATTTCGCGTTTGGAGTTCGTTATCGCGAAGAAACCACCCGATTCACCGAATCCCAATACCTTGAACCCAGCCTGGCGCTCGATATCGGCAGCGAGGTCAAGTCCGAAATCGCCATCATACACTTCATAGCCAACATTATAGCTGGAGAAGGCGAACGGAAGGTTGGTTACGTCGATGAGAGGATAGAATGTGGAAAGACCACCGGAGGATGAGATGAAGGAATGGACGATGCCACTCTTTACCTGCAACATGGTCTCACGCTCTTTTCCCAAGACTCCATTCGGATAGATCTCTACAAGAATCTGTCCGTTCGAGTTGGCTTCGACTTCACTCTTGAAGGCAGCGGCCATGGCAGCGGAGGGAACGTCGAACGGTTCTTGGGGATTCAGATGTGCGAGTTTGATGGTCAACGGAGCGGCCATCAACGGGACAATGATGAGTACCAGCAACAAAGCGACGGTAAGCAGTCTTTTCATATACGACTCCTGATTTGTGATATGTGGAATGATATTACAACAAAATGCAACAGTCAAAGGTTATTTTTTCTTTTCCGGAACAGTTGATGCCACAAACCTACTGTATAGCACATAACTTTGCTTTTCATATTGTTATATGTTGCCATAGTATATAAAGCTTATTAGCACATAATGTGTATTTACTAGCACAATTTGGTTACAATGGAAATCTATCGTCTGAGAATCCAAGAATCGCTACGTCGGGCATATTGCCACAACCGACCTGCTTCGCCATACTCTCCCTATGGACACACAACACAAGATCAAAGCCATTGCCATCGATCTCGACGGCACATTGCTTACATCCGATAAAAGAATTACAGAGACAACGATACAAACACTCCGGCAGGTCATGGAAAAAGGCGTGCACGTCGTGATTGCGACCGGCCGAAGCCTGGCCACCGCGATCAGATTTGTCGAGCAGGTAGGTACCACCTTTCCAGTGGTTTGTTACAACGGTTCTTGCATCTATGACCCGGCCACTAAAAAGGACCTCTGGCATATATCCTTGGATCATGAGATTTGCGCCGAGATTGTCAGGATCGGAAAAGGTTCTCCTGCCCATCTCCACGCCTTCATGGATCACGAACTCTATTTCACCAACTGTGGACGTGAAGCCGATTATCTCGAACCATTGAGCAGCGTTGTCGGCAAATCGGTCGATTTCGAATCTTTCGAAAACCTCCATTTCACCAAGGCCATGTTTATTGGAGAGATTGGGGAGACCGAACGGATCAGACGGCATATGCACCAACGGTTTGGGAATCAGCTCCACATGGTCTATTCACATCCCGATTATTTCGAAATCATGACAGGAGGAGCCACAAAGGGTTCCGCACTGCAGCGACTCATGGAAATATATGGCATATCCGCAGAGGAGACCATGGCCTTCGGTGATGCGGACAACGACAAGGAAATGCTCTCGTGGGCACGGTATGGCATAGCCATGGGCAATGCGCACGATGAGGTGAAGGCGATTGCCGCCGGCATTGCCGGACACAACGATGATGATGGTGTCGCAAAGAAGATCCGGGAGGTATTCGACCTCAACGATCCGGAGTGAAAGGACTCAACTCGGCTCGTTGGGTTTGGAAACGAGGACCAGATCCCGTAAGGAACTCCCTACCAGTTTTGCGACCACTTTGCATTTGGTGATGAACAGGAAAAAAATCCTTGGATCCGGTGTTGACAACGACTCGAAGTTTCCTTGCCCTTTGCTGACAATCAGATCGCAGGCATCGTACAGGGAGAGGAATTCTTCCGATGCCTGGGACAACACCAATCCGGGAGTCGGCACACCACTTGAAATGACAGTAGCTACCGAATCGATTCCCACCATGCATGCATCGTCCACCAATACGTCGTTGAGAATCGGTTTCCCGCGTGTCGCAAAATGGATGGTCAGGTTCGGATACAATTCCTTGATAGTCTCGAGCAATATCAAGTCAAATACTATCTCCCCTGCGTTATCCCCGATATACAGAAGATGTTCCGCCTTATCCAGGGCCGCGGAGAATTCGTCAAATTGAAACCTCCCGGTCGATTCGGACCCGATT